>CAZSSE010000174.1:0-3372 GCA_964609165.1 uncultured Lachnospiraceae bacterium | reverse complement strand
ACGGTAGCCTTTATTGCTTCAACGCCTGGAGCGAGAAGCTTTCTTGGGTCAAATCCCTTGCCCTGAAGATCTTTGCCTGCTTCAACATATCCTCTTGTTGCAGCGCCAAATGCGAGCTGACATTCGGTGTTAACGTTGATTTTTGCAACTCCAAGAGAGATTGCCTTCTTAATCATATCCTCGGGAATACCTGTACCGCCGTGAAGAACGAGGGGCATATCACCGGTCTGCTGCTGAACAGCGTCAAGAGTTTCAAATGACAGTCCCTTCCAATTTTCGGGATACTTACCGTGAATATTACCGATACCGGCAGCAAGCATGGTTACGCCGAGATCGGCAATCATCTTGCATTCTGCGGGATCTGCACATTCTCCGCTACCTACAACGCCGTCTTCCTCGCCACCGATAGCTCCAACCTCAGCTTCAAGGGACATACCTTTTTCTGCACATACCTTAACAAGCTCGGTGGTTTTTGCCACGTTCTCGGCAATCGGATAATGAGAACCGTCAAACATTACGGAAGAAAAGCCTGCTTCTATGCACTTATAGCAGCCCTCATAAGAGCCGTGGTCAAGATGCAACGCAACGGGAACGGTTATGCCGAGCTCGTCGATCATACCGTTTACCATACCAACAACTGTTTTGTAGCCGCACATATACTTTCCTGCTCCCTCGGAGACACCGAGAATAACGGGAGAGTTGAGCTCCTGAGCGGTCTGAAGAATAGCCTTTGTCCACTCAAGATTGTTGATGTTAAACTGACCAACCGCATACTTGCCTGCTTTTGCTTTCTGAAGCATATCTTTTGCTGAAACTAACATTTTATTTATCTCCTTTAAATTTTATTCCACACAATATTATACACCATAACTTCTCAAAAATCAAGTAGTAGGCATAAATTATTAAAAAAAATTAACAAAATTATATTGAATAATTTCAGTGCAAATGTTATACTAAATACAAGTGATTTTATCAAGCGTCGGACTGTGCTCTGCCGTATATTACTCCCGATTTTTTAGGATAGCATTGGCTCGAATCGTTTATATAAAAGGCTTCATCCGTATTTGTGCGCCTTTTGCGTTAAGTTGTAGTTTTAGGAGACTGTTATGAGCGAGAAGAAAAATTTGAGTAAAATAGAGTTGGATTCCCTCTTGAAGCAGGTATATATAGCTCTTCTTGAAAAGGGATATGACGCATCATCCCAGATTGCAGGCTATATTCTTTCTGAGGATCCAATATATATGCCGGATTGGAATGATGCGAGGGGAACGATTCAGCAGGTGGATCGTGACGATCTGCTTAAGCTGATTATCGATTATTATCTTGAAAACAGATTTAATAAGGAATATGATCAAAAAAATCGTTAGCGGGATCGTTGTATTTTCTTTCTTGCTTTTGATATGCGCTTCTACACTTCTCAACATTCATGCGAGCTCCGATATTAATGAATTGGGACTTGAGCTTGATGATAGCTACGGAGAGGCTTATTTATACAATTACGAAAGCGATCGGGTTTTATTTTGCAATGACAGTCAGCGATCTCTGATGCCGGCTTCGACTGCAAAAATGATGGCGGGTCTTATAGCTTGTGAGATTTATGCGGACAAATTAGATACAAATGTTACTATAACAGAGGAAATGCTTGACGGACGTGAGGGTACGTCTATGAATTTACAAGTCGGTATGACAGTGACGATCCGAGAGCTTTTTCACGGAACTGTATTTGGTAACAATGATGCAGCTCAAGCCCTTGCAATAGCTTGCGCCGGAAGCTTAAATGCTTTTGTTAAAGAAATGAATGCTTTTGCAAATCGTTTATACATGAAAAACACGGTATACAAAAATCCGACAGGACTTGATGCTGACGGAGCAAAGACCACTCTTTCCGACACGGTAAGGCTCGCGCATAGGGCGGCTAAAAACGATGTATATATATCGGCTTCTTCTGCTTCGTCGTTTGAATTTACACCTCAGGACCGCGAATCTGCCACCGTTTATAACCGAAATGCCTTGGCTAGTCAATTTTCCGCGGCAGGATATACCAACAAATACGCGAAAGGCTTGATAGCCGGAAATACAGACGAGGGCGGCTATGTTTTGGCAGCTTATGCTCAAAGAAATGGGGCAAGCTATCTTTGTGTCGTTATGGGGGCTCAAGTACAAGCCGATAAAATTGGATCATACGCTGTAGCTAATACTTTTTTTGATCGTGTTTTTAATAGATATTCGCTAACTAAGATCGCGCAAGCCGGAGATTCTTTCTTAAATCCGGAGATTGAATTTGCGGTAACAAACGGTGATATGGTCAAGCTGCAGTGCATTGTTGCCGAGGACGTACATGCATTTATAAGCTATGATGTTGATGTCAAAAAAAATATTACTTGTAAACCCTATCTTCACAGTAAGAAATTGAGTGCCCCGATTACCCAAGGCGACGTTGTTGGAGGTATAGATTTCTATTGCGGAGAAACACTCATAGCAAGTGCCCCGCTTGTCGCCAAGGAAAGCATAGAAGCTAATCCAATACTTTATTGGCTTGAATATATTAAGGATCGTATTTTCAGTAGGGCTTTTTTGATGGGTATCGGTATATCATTTGTATTCATAGCGGTGTATTTATATTATGATCAAAAAGCTACAAGACACAAGAAAGTCGCTACCGTTAGATTTAATAAATTTTCATAAAAACGACCTCGGCAATCGCCGAGGTCGTAAGAAATTTATTTTTTTAAGGTTGGTGCATCTGAGCTTTGCTTTGCTGAATTCTTTATAACAAACGAAAGCAATCTGAAATCCTTATGTCCAAGGAAATATGCAAGCCAGCTTGTAAGCATTGCCGGAATAGTCATCAGGAAAAATGTGGGCCAAAGGCTGTTAAGCTGAACGTAAGCATCACCAATCGGGAGACTCACAGCGGTTATTATACCGAAATACATTCCTTGCAAAAGAGTTGCAACAAATCTTACCACAAATAGCATACTTTCAGCCTTTGCTATGGTTGCAATAGCATAAAGGATAGCTACGATCAAATTCGGGACGTTGGCAATGAGCGACATCAGAAGCCCGAGGTATGGACGGTATGGCTTTTTCCCCACGTCAACCGATATCTTATCTTTCGCGCCTATCTCCCACGACAATGTGTAGATAAGGAACAGATAGAACAGAACGGCAAGAATGCTTACTACAAATGTAAGTGTGTCAAATCCCGATGCTGTTGTATTGTCGACATATATTTGTGTGGTCGCCAAGGTCAGCGACATACCGAAAATAGATATGGCAAATTGATTGACAAACATCTTTACGATGTTATATGAATAATCGTGAAAAAATCTTTTCATTTTTCCCCCATAAGCTTTGATAACAACTAATTAA
>CAZSSE010000173.1:0-3414 GCA_964609165.1 uncultured Lachnospiraceae bacterium | reverse complement strand
GAAAAATATTGCCGTTATCGGCGGCGGTATCGGCGGTATGGAGGCGGCTATCGTTTGCGCTAAGCGCGGACACAAGGTCACGCTTTACGAAAAGACCGATAAGCTCGGCGGCGTATTTATAGCTGCCGCAGCTCCTTCCTTCAAGGAAAAGGATCGTGCGCTTATCGCATGGTATATCCGCGAGCTTTCCAAGTATCCGATAGACGTAAGGATGAATACCGAGGTTGCTGACGTAAAGTCGCTTGATGCTGATGAGATAATCGTGGCTACAGGTGCGGTTGCAAAGAGGATACCCGTTAAGGGAGCTGATAGCACTGTAGAGGCGATAGATTATCTGCTCGGCAATAAGAGCGTCGGCGATAATGTAGTTGTTATCGGCGGTGGACTTACGGGCTGTGAGATCGCATACGAGCTTTATCTTCAGGGTAAGAAGCCTACTATTGTTGAAATGCAGGACGATCTTATCACGGGTAAGGGAATATGCCTTGCAAACACCAGCTACCTGCGCGATTTCTTCAAGACCAACAAGGTTCCCGTATATCTTGAGACCTCGCTTTGCGAGGTGCTTGACGGTGGAGTTACCGTTAAAGACAAGGAGGGCAAGACCTTTAAGATAGATGCTGATTCGGTCATTATGTCGGTCGGCTATAACCCCGCGCCCATTGCGAAGAAGAGCAAAAACGTTCACGTTATCGGCGACGCGGCAGCGGTAGGAAATCTTCGCACGGTTATTTGGGGCGCTTGGGACGTTGCAATGAAGCTTTGAAATCCTCATTGCAGTAATATCCGTTTTAAATCATAAAAGAAAGGTGTTTGATATGATCCTTACTAAAGAACAGCAGGCGATACTTAACGGCGAGCAGGGCGATACGCTTGCCAAGGTAATGAAAACTCTGGTTATGTACGGCGACGCATTCGAGGCTGAAAAGCTCGTGCCCATAACGTCGAGCTATAACCATCTCGTAACCTCATTCGGACTTAAGGTAATGTCTCCCGTTTACGATCTTATGCAGCAGCTGCTTGACGCAGGCGTTGCATCGGGTCAGAAATTCTCGGTAGATCCCCGTCCGCTTGATAAGAAAGTTCCGGCAAATTTCCTGCAAAATCTTGTGTTCAACAAATTTATGTACACAAAGCAGGATTTCTACGAGGAGCAGCTCAAGAAGCTCGGACTTATGGACGAGGACGCTTTCTCATGTACCTGCTATATGGACGAGGTAGGAAATAAGCCGCAGAAGGGCGACGTGCTCTCATGGGCAGAGTCGAGCGCGGTGGTTTATGCAAACTCGGTGCTTGGGGCAAGGTGCAACAGAAACTCGGGAATTATAGATATTATGGGATCGATCGTTGGTTACGTTCCTTATTTCGGATTGCTTACCGACGAGGGAAGAAAAGCTACTTGGGTTGTCAAGGTACAGACAACAAAGAAGCCCGAGGCGCAGCTGCTCGGTTCGGCTATCGGTATGAAGGTAATGGAGGATGTTCCTTACGTTATAGGACTTGATAGGTGGATCGGAAACGAGCTTGACGATTCTGCGTGCGCGTATCTCAAGGACTTCGGCGCGGCTACCGCATCCAACGGCGCGGTAGGACTTTATCATATTGACGGACTTACTCCCGAGGCAGTAGAGCTTAGAGAAGGGCTTATTGCAGAGGGCGCGAGAGAATATATCATTGACGATGCCGAGCTTCAGAGAGTTCAGGACAACTATCCTGTTATATGGAAGGATCCGGACGCTACGCCAAAGCTCTGCTTTGTCGGATGTCCGCACCTTTCGCTTGAGCAGCTTAAGGATTGGACCGATAATATCGAGGCTGCGCTTAAGGAGAGCGGCAATAAGAGGGTGCTTATTCCTACTGTCTTTACCGCTGCGCCAAAGGTGCTTGAGGCATTTGAAAAGACCGATTACGCATTCCGCCTTAAAGCGACCGGCGTTATTACGTCGTATATCTGTCCGCTTATGTATATGAACAACCCGCTTTGCAAGAAGATGCCGGTAATTACATCGTCAAATAAGCTTCGCACGTATACGAGCGCGAGATATTATACCGACGCAGAGATCCTTGAAAAGATCACAAAGGGAGGTAAATGAACATGAAACGCTTTACAGGAAGAGTAATTACTCCCGGAACGGTAACGGCAGAGGCGGTTGTTACTAAGCAGGGATTTAATACGTTGGCTTCGTTGCAGATGGCACTGCAATTCGGCGACAAGGAGGTCAAGTGCGGCGATCAGAATAATGAGGAGCTTCACGGTAAGCCTTTGATAAATAAGGCGCTTTGCTTGCCTCAGACGATAGGCTCTACAACGGGCGGCCTCGTTCTCTATTGCGCTTGTGCAATGGAGAAAAATCCGGCTTGTATGCTTTTCGCAAATCATATCGACTCGCTTGCGGCAGCGGGAGCGGTTCTCGCCGACGTATGGGTAGACGGCGTTTCGATGCCTGTTATCGACTCGCTCGGAGAAGAATTCCTTGAGTACGTCAAGGACGGAATGAAGATCACGGTCGAGGACGGCGGAGTTGTTGTCGTTGAGGAATAGCTTTAAATGATAAAACGGTGGGATAGCTTCCACCGTTTTATTTATAAATCTAAAAGTAAGGCATATTACTTGTGCAATTTGATGAATTTTTGCGAATGTATTGACGAATTTATGCGCATATGGTATAATCATAATAGAGTATCCTTTTAATGGATAACAAGAAATAATGAAAAGGAGACATGTTATGAAAAACGTGAAAACAACAACAACGATCAAGATGCTCCACAGAACCCTTGCGCTGCTATTGCTTATTCTTATAGCATTTTCAAATGCCTCCTGTAACGTTGAGGATATCGTGCTCGACCTAATCGGAAATACAAACGAGTCGACGTCAGCACTCAACACAGAAGATCTATCGGAAGATAGCGATGTATCAACAGAACCGCCAACCGAGGACGTAACAGAACCTGAGGTAATAATTCCGTATAACGAAGAAATCGAAGCAGAAATACAAAAAAATATTGGGATCAATTTATTGCATCGAAGCCCGGTTATGAGAAAATTACGTATGAATGGTTCGGACCGTCAGAGGTACAATTTTTAGGTCAGTTCGGAAATGCTTATGCAGTTCACGTGATTGATCAGAGCGTTCACGGCAAACGTGGGGTATATTACGTTGAAGGATACGAATTCAGATACCTTGCGGAAAGACAAACGTACGTGTACGTCAATCAAACATTTTTAACGCTTGAACAAGCTTTGAAAAATAATGTTATAACTAAAGAAGATCTTGGTAGCATTCACAGCGAATTTAAAAGAATGAATGCCGAAGAATATAAATATATATTTGAATATGATGAAAGATACGATATCGTATTAGGTCAAATAACGATACGGATTCAGCCTCAGTATAATGACAAGCTATATACAGT
>CAZSSE010000172.1:0-3425 GCA_964609165.1 uncultured Lachnospiraceae bacterium | reverse complement strand
TTTTAGAGGTGTATCGGGCGACGAATTAAGCTTTACCTTTATTGTAGCAGCTAAGGGGTTGATCTCGGTGACAACACCGATTCCGTCAACAGTTCTTACAAGTGAATCAACGGGTGGTGTGCGCTTGATTTCATATTCATATGTTTCGTGCTCGTATCTCAGACAGCACATAAGTCTGCCGCAAATTCCAGATATTTTGGAGGAATTGAGCGAGAGATTCTGTTCCTTTGCCATTTTGATAGATACCTGACCGAAATCGGTAAGGAAGAGCGAGCAGCAAAGCGGACGACCGCAAAGTCCAAGACCGCCGACCATCTTTGCTTCGTCGCGTATGCCTATCTGACGAAGCTCGATCCTTGTTCTGAATACTGAAGCAAGATCCTTAACAAGATCGCGAAAATCAACTCTGCCGGATGAGGTGAAATAGAAGAGAAGCTTGGAATTATCAAAGGTGTACTGCGCATCTATGAGCTTCATATCAAGCTCATGTGCAATTATTTTTTCGTTACAAACTCGGAATGCCGCATCTTCCTTTTCTTTATTCTCGGCATGATGCTTTATATCTGCCTCGGTCGCCTTTCTGACTATAGGACGAAGCGGGGGAATGGTTTCACTTTCCTTGACCATCGTGTTACCTATGGCAACCTCGCCATATTCAAGTCCGCGAGCAGTTTCAACTATTGCGTGTCCGCCCGTTCGGAGGGTGATACCATTGGGGTCAAAATAATATGTCTTTCCGGAGGTTTTGAATCTTATACCCACAACCTCGACCATGGGCTCGCCGCTTTCGGAAGCTTCGTCATTGCTTTCAGAATCCTGAAAATTCTGCGAGGGGGAGGGAAATATATCATACCCGTATAGCTCCTCAAATGAAAATTCCTCGTAATCGGAATATTGAGCATACTCGGGTGACTCGGAAAATTTAGTCATCTTCTGAGGAGGGGTGCGCTGAAGCTTATCTGCCGATTGGGACGGTGTTATAAATGAATCTACGGCTTGCAGAATATCTTTGGTGTCCGAATTCGGCTCCTTGGATGCGCTTGCATTATTCTGGTCGCTTCTTTGCTGTCTGCTTTTATCATCACGCCGCTTATCACCGTGCGGTTTGTTTTTATTTCGGTTGTTTTGCTTTGTGAATGTCTGTGGCTCGGCAGATGATGGCTTATTGGCTTGCTCTGCGCGGGTGGGATCCTGTGCGCTTTCACGCATTTTTTGATCTTTGGGTACATTGTTGGCGTTATTCCTTTTATGATTGCCGCCCTTGTGATGATTGCTATGCTGATTGTTGCTCTTAGGCTGCTGATTGCTTGAATTGGCAGTATTATCCTGCTTAGCTTGCTCGGTCTTAGATGCGTTTTTTTGCTCTCCTGCCGGCTCTATAAAATATGCTTTATGCTTATGCGGTCTGTTTTTATTGCGGTTATTGTTGCTTTGATTTTGAACATGACTGTTTTTGTTTTCGTTTTCCATTTTATTTCCTTTCCGGGGTGATATATTCAGATCAGATCGGCGGATACCGCCATTTTAGTTATCATAAGTCGAACATTTGCGTTCCGTTTGTTTTCCTCTATAGCTGTGGATACTGCCGAGTGAAGCTTATAAAGGAATGAAAGAGTAGTTCTGTCGCAAAGCTCTATAGCATCATTTCGGTCGCTATAGAAGGTAAGTGGAGCGTTGTCACTTTTTTTCAGAAGGATAAGATCTCTGATTGCATTCAAGAGAACGGTAAGCTCACGCTCAAGAGCATCGCGTTTTGAAGAGAATTTCAGAAGCAGTGGAATAATATTGCGAGAATTACGCGAGTCTATAGCGACTGATACGAAATCTGCAACAATCAAGCGAAGATCGTATATCGGCTTGAAGCTTTTCGGCTCAAGAAGCTCAAGCGCTCTTCCTATGCCTCCTGAGGCAGAGATAATAAGCTCACGGTATTCCTTTGGCGATGATAGCTTCATTTGTGCAGCGCGTCTGTCGTGCGAGCAGATATATTCGTCGATAAGATCATCGTCAATAAGCTCTGTGCGAAGTATGGGCGCACGGCTGCGGATGGTTTCAAGTAAAGAGCCTGCATTGTTACATAAGAGGAAAAAATGAACGAATGATGGCGGCTCTTCAAGCGTAAGCAGAATGGCGTTTTGCGCTTGATCTGTCATTTTGTCGGCATCTTCTATAATATATACTTTGTTATCAAGATCGTTTGGCAGTATGCGAACGTCTTCTTTTATGAAGCGAGCAGCGTCGATGCCGAGGCTTGTCTTATCTTTGACACCTACTGTGATAACATCCGGTGATTTACCCTCAATTATCTTTTTGCACGCAGGACATTCAAGACACGGAATTGCGGCATTTGCGTCATTTTTTGATTCACAGGCAAGTGCGGCAGCTGTCATGCGTGCGAGCGTGTGGCGACCGCTGCCGTCAGCTCCCTCAATAATATAAGCGTGGGAGAGCGTGTTGGTGACTATATCCCGACAAAGCCGTTGCTTAAGCGATTCATTCCCGACGATCTGTGGCATCGGAGTTTTCATAGGCTCTCCTTTCTTCTTGCTCGAGGTAGATACACAAATACATATTATATTATATCAAAATTTATATGTTGTGTCAAGTAAAATGAAGAAAATGCGAAAATAAACTGTGTAATAGCTGTTGAAAAGTGTGATTTTTTATGTTATAATAACTTGATCTTAAATTTGGGAGGTTTGTTAAATGTATATCAATGAAAAATTAAAGTGTATGTGGCACGGCGGTGATTACAACCCCGATCAGTGGCTTAAATATCCTGAGGTACTCAAGCGTGATATTGAGTTTATGAAGGAAGCGGGCTGTAACGTGATGTCGGTCGGAATTTTTGCGTGGTCAAGGCTTGAGCCCGAGGAAAACATATTTGATTTTGAATGGCTTGATAATATTATAAATAATCTATACGATAATGGTATTTATACTGTGCTTGCCACTCCTTCCGGTGCTATGCCCGTATGGATGGCGGAGAAATATCCCGAGGTCAAGCGTATGTCCGAGGATGGTATACGCGAACGCTTCGGCAACCGACACAATAATTGCTTTTCTTCTCCTGTGTACCGAGAGAAGGTACGCATAATAAATACAAAGCTTGCCGAGCGTTATTCAAGACATCCGGGAGTTTTGCTCTGGCATCTTTCAAACGAATACAACGTTGGAGATTGCCATTGCCCGCTTTGTAAGCAGAATTTCAGAAATTGGCTTGAGAAAAAATACGGAACAATAGAAAATCTTAACGATAAGTGGTGGAATGGATTTTGGTCTCACAGATATCAAAAGTTCTCGCAGATAGATCCTCCCGGTGCCCACGGTGAAACCTCTTCTAATCCGCTTTTGCTCGATTGGCATCGCTTTAAAAACGATCTTTTGCTCGACTTCGTGGACAACGAGATCGGATCGGTACGGGC
>CAZSSE010000171.1:0-3449 GCA_964609165.1 uncultured Lachnospiraceae bacterium | reverse complement strand
CTTGACGTCTATTCGGGCAACGATGACCAGATCGTTCCGATAATGTCGCTTGGCGGAAAGGGCGTTATATCCGTGCTTTCAAACGTAATGCCGGAGGAAACGCACAGGCTGACGCAGCTTTGCCTCGATGGCAATTTCAGCGGTGCCGCCGAGCTTCAGCTCAAATATCTCAAGCTTATCAACGCACTTTTCTGCGAGGTCAACCCAATACCCGTAAAAACCGCAATGGCGGAGCTTGGCTACTGCGACGTTGAAATGAGACTTCCGCTGTGCGAGATGAACGCCGACAACAAGGCAAAGCTCACAGGTGAGCTGAAAAAGCTTGGACTTCTTTAAGGCTAAACAAAAGGACGATAAAAAATGGTAAACATAATTCTCAGCGGTTGCGGCGGAAGAATGGGCGAAGCGGTATCAAAGCTCGTCAGCGAGCGCAACGACGTAAAGATAATAGCCGGCGTTGACGTAAATACGGCGTCGCCCGTATCGGGCTTCCCCGTATATCAGTCTATCCTTGAATTCTCGGGCAAGGCGGACGTCATAATAGATTTTTCTCATCATACCGCACTCCCGACGCTTGCGGAATATGCGGTGAAAACGAAAACTCCGCTTATCGTATGCACGACGGGGCATTCGGAGCAGGAGCTGCTTGCAATGAGGCAGGCAAGCACCGAGGTAGCCGTATTTTTCTCGGGAAATATGTCGATAGGAATAAATCTTCTCGTAGAGCTTTGCAAGCGTGCGTGTGAGACGCTTGGCGAGAGCTTCGATATAGAGATAATCGAAAAGCACCACAATAAAAAGCTTGATGCTCCGAGCGGCACGGCTCTGATGATAGCCGATGCGCTCAAGGACAGCCGAGGCACCGCGGAATACGTATATGACCGTCACACTGAGCGACGGCAGCGTGACCCTAATGAGATTGGAATACATTCCGTCAGGGGGGGCACGATAGTCGGAGAGCACGAGGTTATATTCGCAGGAAACAATGAGACCATAACGATATCCCACTCTGCGGCATCGCGTGAGATATTTGCCGCAGGCGCGCTTCGCGCCGCCGTATATATGAAGGGCAAGACCTCGGGTATGTACGATATGTCAGACGTCATAAATAATAGGCAATAAATTTCAAGCGGCGGCTCATATGAGCCGCCGCACGTTTGCTTTTATTAGCTTTGTTCCGCCTCAAGGCTCAGCCTCTTAAAGCTTTTTCGCATCATTACGTAATCGGGTAAAACCGTCATAAAGCCGAACAGCCATGCGAGCGGCGAGCCGAAGCACATAACGGCATAGCCGACAGCCTCGTCAAATACCGACGCGCCTATCAGCATTATAACCGCAACCGAAAGCCCCGCACGCCCAAGTATCTCGGTAAAGCCGGATATCATCGAAAACGTAGTTCGTCCCACAGCCTGAAGCACGCTTTTGCATATGACGAGCGGTGACAGGATAAACGTAAGGGCGGTATTTATCAAAATGTAAAGATATGCGTTGTCAACGACCGTCTGCTCGATATGCCCCGCAATAAGCTCAACCAACGGCTTACCGAAGAAAAATATCGAAACGCACGCTATCAACGACCATGCAAAACAAATAAATATGGTTTTTTTGCCACCGTCAAGTATTCTCGAATACTTTTTCGCGCCGTAGTTCTGAGCCGCAAAAACGGATATCGCCGAGCCGAAGGAGAGTATCGGCTGAGTCACAAAGCTTTCAAGCTTGGAGCCTGTCGTTTGCGCGGATACGTACGTCGTTCCGAGTCCGTTAGTCACAAATTGCATAACTATTCCGCCGACCGACAGCACCATATTAAGGAAAGCCATCGGGACACCTATTTTAAGAAGCAACGTTGACATATCCTTATCAAATCGGAAATGTTCTCTCGACAGATGAAGTAACGGCTGTTTTTTCTTTATGTATACGATACACAGCAGTCCCGAAATAAGCTGTGCAAGCACCGTTGCAAGTCCCGCACCGTCGGTATCCATTCCGCATACGACTATAAAAACGATATCAAGAATAATATTTATTATACACGCGACAACGAGAAAATAAAGCGGTGTCTTGGAGTCCCCCAAGGCACGTATCATATTTGACAGCAAATTAAACAGTGCCGTTGCGACAAGACCTGCGAATATCCAAGCTACGTAGCCGTACGATTGGTCTATTATGTCCTCGGGAGTGCGAAGAAGCTCAAGAATCGGACGGGCAAAAAGCGTGCAAAGCAAAGCGAACACAACAGATATAATCGCGGAAAGCTTTATGCTCACGGCAAACGACCTTTTTATTTTATCCTCATCATCTGCCCCAAAGGCATTTGCCGCTATCACGGAAAATCCGACCGTAAGTGATTGAATTGCTCCGCTTGCAAACCACACGAGACTGCTCGTGGCTCCAACCGCCGTATAGGCAAGGGTATCTATCGTTCGTCCGACAATGACCATATCGGCTATATTATAAAATTGCTGAAACAGATTTCCTATGAGATAGGGTATTGAAAAAATAAAAATCTGCTTCGCGGGGTTCCCCTTTGTCAAATCCGTAACCATTACACAACTCCTGCTTGAAAAATAGCTTCGATTATTATACTACACCGTTCGCGTTTTGTCAATAGCCGACAAAAAACTTATCTCAAAGTATTTTTTAGGCATAAAAGAACGGCTGTCCCTGCTCTGCAAGGGCAACCATTCCTTTGATATTTTCAACGTGCTTTGCCTCAGCCTGCGTTAGTCGGTAACGTAAGGAAGCAGAGCAACCTGTCTTGCACGCTTGATAGCCGTGTTAAGCTCGCGCTGATGCTTCGAGCAGGTTCCCGAAATTCTTCTGGGAAGGATTTTTCCGCGCTCGCTTATGAACTTCCTAAGCTTTGCGGAATCCTTATAATCAATAAAATCCACCTTATCCGCACAGAAAACGCAGACCTTTTTTCTTCTGCGCATCATAGGTCTCTGCGGGCGTACAGCTACTTCGGTCTTATTTGTATCCATGATTTTATCCTCCTGTTAAAATATGTTGATATTCAACTCAGAACGGCAAATCGTCGTCTGTGTTGTGGTCCTCAAAATTCGGTGCAGTACCTGCATTTGAGGAGAATGCGGGAGCCGAGCCGTATGCATCGGTCGTGTATGAGGACGAGCTATCGCTGTCGCCCTTTGCGTCAACGAACATCGCATCGTCCACGACAACCTCTGTCGCATATCGCTTTTGTCCCTGCTGGTCGGTCCAGGTTCTTGTCTGAATACTTCCCGTCACACAGATTGCAGAGCCTTTTCTGAAATATTTTGAAATAAATTCAGCCGTTTGTCTCCATGCCACAAGTGTGATAAAATCAGTCTGCTGTTGCTGGTCGTTCTGGTCACCGCTTCTGCCGCGTCTTCTGTTAACCGCAAGATTAACGCTTACGACGGAAAAGCCGGACGTAGTCTGCTTCAGCTCGGGGTCTGCGGTAAGGG
>CAZSSE010000170.1:0-3487 GCA_964609165.1 uncultured Lachnospiraceae bacterium | reverse complement strand
TCAATCGGCATTTTCTCTTGGATTTAACTTAATATCCTTATGAGAACATGCCTTTTCTCCGTCCTTTTTGCTGCCTGTCTCCAATCTCTGTTACAAGCATCAGCATAATACAAAATCGGCAGAGGAGCAATGCCTCTGCCGAAAATTGCGAATATGCTTTTTTGTTTTACTTTCTCTGCAACAGAACATTGATAACAGTGCCGTCGAGATCGATAGTGCCTGTATATTCAACGTTTGCGGGAGCTTCAAAGGTGGCGAGAAGATCTGTCTCAAGCTGTGTCTGCTTCTCTGCAATGATGCTCTTTATAAGCTCGGAGTCGGTCTCAAATGCGATATAGATTCTATCGCTTACGTCGAAGCCGGCTGCCTTGCGGAATACCTGACACTGACGAACGATGTCACGGAGTATACCTGCTCTTGCGAGCTCGTCGGAAATAGTAGTATCAAGTGCTACGAATTCGCCGTTGTTAGCGTATATAGCTACGTTATCAAGCGGCTTGGAGTTAAGTGTGAATACATCGGGTTCAACCTCAAGTCCGAGCTCCTCAATAACAACGTTTTGACCTGCCTTAACTGCGTCCGAAAGCTTCTGCTGGGTATCTGCGTCAAGCTCTGCAAGATATGCCTTGACCTCGTTTGCACGATTTTTGAGCACTCGACCTGCAACCTTGAAGTTTACGGTGAGGAAGTTGGATTCAAGCGCAGAGGTATCCTCAAGCTGCTTGATCTCGGTAATATTCATTTCACTCATAATTACCGGGCCGAAGGTCTCGATAGCGTTTGCATTGCTCTCGTTTGCGGATACGAACATTGTTGAGAGAGGCTGGCGTATCTTGATCTGCTTTTCATTGCGGAGCTTAAGTCCGAGCGAGATCATATCTCGTGCCCTTTCAACGTCAGCAAGAATACGGTCATCACTGATGTCAAATCTTGCGTCAACGCTCGGGTAATCCGAAAGGAATACTGAGAGTGCCTGCTCATCTGAATATCTCTTGATGAATTTCTGCCATGTTACCTCTGCCATAAAGGGAATAATGGGAGCCATGATTCCCGTGATCGATTTGATAGCGTAGAAGAGAACTGCGTATGCGTTCTGCTTGTCCTCGCTGTACTCGGTCGACCAGAAGCGACCGCGGTTTACACGAATATAGAAATTGGAAATATCGTTTACAAAGCTTTCAAAGTTAGCAACCACCTCTCGTGTCGAGTAGTCAGACATATATTTGTTAGCTTCCGTGATGAACTTGTTTGTGCGGATAATCAGCCAACGGTCGATAGCGCAGAGCTTGCTTATATCAAGCCTTGAAAGATCGACCTTTGTATCGTCTATATCTGCATAGGTTGCAAAGAAGGTTTCGAGATTCCAAAACGCGAGAAGCTTTCTTCTTGCCTCTTCACCGAGGTTGAAGCCGAAGCGGACGTCGGTGGAGGTGGAGGCGGAAGCAAAGATATAACGCGATGCATCTGCACCGATAACGTCTGCTGCCTCGTCAAAGCGGATCATAAATCCGGTCTTGGAGAATCGGCTTCCGTCCTCGGAAACTACCATTCCGTGTGTGCTGACTCGCTCGTATGGCGGCTCGTCAACGAGAACCGTGCTCATAAAGAGCATCGAGTAGAACCACAGACGGATCTGCTCCTTCATTTCAAGCACGTGCTCCGCAGGAAAATACTGCTTCCAATATTCCTTGTCGGTAAGATACTTGAGAGTAGAGAAAGGAACGATGCCTGCGTCAAGCCATACGTCGCCGACCTGAGTTACTCTCTCAACTGCCGCCTGACACTTAGGACAGCGGATCTTAACCTCATCTATCCACGGACGGTGAAGGTGAGGGATAGCGTCTACCTTGGACTTATCAATAGCCAGATCGTAAAGCTCGTCCTTAGAGCCGACAACGGTCAGCTCTCCGCAGGAGCAAAGATAGAAGGGAAGAGGAAGTCCATAGAAGCGCTTACGCGATATGTTCCAATCGGACATATTTTCAAGCCAGTCAAGCATTCTCTTGCCCTGATATGCAGGCTCCCAGCGAACCTTTTTAGCATTTGCGATAAGTCTGGGACGAAGCTCGTCTACAGCGATAGCCCATTCCTTGCCCAGACGGAAGATGATCTCCTTCTTACATCTCCAGCAAACGGGGTAGCTGTGCTTGTACTTATGTGTGTAGAAGAGCTTACCGCGACTCTTAAGCTCGTCAAAAACGAGCTGACGGCAATCCTGCGCATCAAGCCCCGAGAGGAAGCTGAAGCCGTCGTAGAATATTCCGTATTCGTCAACGGGGATGATCTTGGGAAGACCGATAGACTCACCGAGGGCAAAGTCTTCTGCGCCGCATCCGGGAGCGATGTGAACAACTCCGCATCCCTCGTCGTCTGCTACCTCGTCCCAAAGAACGATCTTATGAGCAAAATTCTGCTCGTCGATCTCGGGGAAGCAGGTCTCGTATTCAAGTCCCTCAAGATCTGTGCCCTTGAAGGTCGCAAGTAGCTCAACTCCGTCCTTGCCCTCAAACTTCTGCTTATAGTAGTTAAGAGAGGTGACGTAGTTATGCTCCTCGCCTGCAACGTGCAGACGGACATAGGTCATTTCGGGATTTACCGCGAGAGCTACGTTA
Organism: uncultured Lachnospiraceae bacterium; assembly: GCA_964609165.1. Taxonomy (GTDB): domain Bacteria; phylum Bacillota; class Clostridia; order Oscillospirales; family CAG-272; genus HGM12713. Next base: position 875 of record CAZSSE010000170.1, on the reverse strand, counting down.
GCAGAGAGCGTCCACGGTGTCGTTGTCCAAACGAGAATGTAATCGTTCGTGTCCTTGATAGGAAGCTTGAAGAATACTGCTTCGTGCTCGATCTCCTTATAGGAGCCTGTCATTTCATGCTCGGAGAGCGACGTGCCGCAGCGTGAGCACCATGGCATAGGCTTATAGACCTGACGTATCCATCCGCTCTCGTGGCACTTTTTGAGGAATGTCCAGATACCCTGAATATTCTCGTCGGTGTAGGTATAGTAAGAGTTATCCCAATCCATCCACTGACCAAGGCGGATAGACTGCTCTGTAATAACGCCGGAGAACTTCTTTACACGCTCGATACATTTTTCGGTAAACTTGTCAAGACCGTAGGACTCAATGTCGTGCTTGGTCTTAAATCCGAGCTCCTTTTCGACCTCTACCTCTACCCAAAGACCCTGAGAGTCAAAGCCGTTGCGGTAGTGTGTGTCACGCCCCTTCATCGCGTTGTATTTGATAAAGGCGTCCTTTAGTGTACGACCCCAAGTGTGATGAATACCCATAGGATTATTGGCGGTAATAGGACCGTCAATAAAGCGGTATTTCGGGCCGTTTGCGTTTTTTGCCTTCAGCTTTTGGAAGCAATCGTTTTCCTTCCAGAAGCTGAGGATCTCTTTTTCATTTTCAACAAAGGAATACTTTGTGTCAAACTTATCCTGCATATCGTGTACTGTCCTTTCTGTTCCTGACATACTTTCACATTTTATAGATAATACAGTATATCACATATTTTTGAAAAAGTCAAGGGCTGCCATTCTTTTTTTACCATCAGCATGCAAAAAATCGGGAGATTGTTATGATACAATTGATAGGTGACAAATAAAAAGAGAAATAGCAACCAAAAG
>CAZSSE010000169.1:0-3546 GCA_964609165.1 uncultured Lachnospiraceae bacterium | reverse complement strand
GGAGAAGGGGGCCTGAGTACCCCATCTCGAAGGGGTATTTACGCCGAAGATAAAGGATTCTATGCACTTCTTAACCTGTTCATAAGAAAGGTTATCAACCTTTACAAAGGGCGCGAGATAGGTATCAAACGATGAAAATGCCTGAGCACCTGCCCATTCATTCTGCATAATGCCGAGGAAGTTTACCATCTGATTGCAGAGAGTAGAGAGGTGACTTGCGGGAGCTGATGTGATCTTACCGGTAACACCGCCCAGACCCTCCTGAATAAGCTGCTTGAGCGACCAGCCCGCGCAGTATCCGGTAAGCATGGAGAGATCGTGAAGGTGAATATCGGCATTTCTGTGAGCGTTTGCGATCTCCTCATCGTATATCTCGGAGAGCCAATAGTTCGCAGTAATAGCACCGGAATTGCTGAGTATAAGTCCGCCGACAGAATACGTAACGGTGGAATTTTCCTTTACTCTCCAATCTATATTTTTAACGTAACTGTCAACTATATCCTTATAGTCAAGAATAGTCGACTTCATGTTGCGGAGCTTTTCTCTCTGCTTACGGTAAAGGATGTATGCCTTTGCAACATCGGCATATCCTGCCTGGACGAGAACAGACTCAACAGAGTCCTGAATATCCTCAACAGAGATAAGTCCTTCCTTGATCTTAGGCTCAAATTCTGCTGTTACCTTCAAGGCAAGAAGGTCAATAACAGAAGGGTGATACTGTTTTTCCTGTGATTCAAACGCCATTTTGATGGCATTACTGATCTTGGCTATGTCAAAATCAACAACTTTTCCGTCTCTTTTTAAAACCTGATACATTTATTCTCTCCTTATTGACATTTACGATAAGCATTATAAAAAACGATTACGAATATCATTATACATTAAAACAAGAAAAATGTCAATTGTGAGAAATAACAATATATTGGTCTTATTTTTTGGTAATAAGCACTATATATTGTGTATTGTACTAAAATTCACACACCCCGTAGTACTGTGCAGGGAAGCGTCTCACAAGCTATAGTGTACAGTCTTATCATATCCGCATCATCGTACGCGCTGTATCCCGCGCACAGTACATCTCCCGAATCTACGTATTTCTGGAGAAAATATCTGCGTGTATCCTTCAGCCAATGCGTAATACTGCGTATATCGTTTTCGTCGTGAAGCTCGCGAACCACCGTAGTGCGGAATTCATAATCCGGAGCTTTATTGATTATAATATCAATGCTTTTTTGCAGGAGAGATATATCAAGATCTTTGTCGACACCCGCGGTCAAGGCATATTTTTCGGGTGAATTTTTAATATCCATTGCCACGTAATCAACAAGCCCGCTATCAAGCAGATGCTCAAGTCTTTCGGGAAAAGTGCCATTTGTATCAAGCTTTATCAAAAGTCCAAGCTCGCGAATACTCTTAATAAATCCGTCTATATCCTTATTAAGAAGCGGCTCTCCTCCCGTGATACAAACTCCGTCGAGCAGACCGCTGCGTTTGGAAATATAAGAAAGAAAGTCTCCGACCGATATTTCTTCGACCTCGCTCGGACGCATAACAAGCGAAGCATTATGGCAAAACGGGCATCGGAAATTACATCCGCCGGTAAAAACCGTACAGGCAAGCTTACCGGGGAAATCAAGCAAGGTTGTTTTTTGCAGTCCTTTGAGTATCATTTCAGCACTCCTTATAAAAATGTATAGAACAAAAAGAGAGATTTCTATTGATTTTCAGTTTGATCTATGATAAAATAACAAAGGGTAAGAGAAATTTACCCCAATAAACTTATATACGGTGAAAATAATGACTATAGGTGAAAAAATAAAAAAGTTGCGAACCGACAAGCTCATGTCTCAAAGTGAGCTTGCGGGAAGCGAGATAACACGCAATATGCTAAGTCAGATAGAGCACGGAAGTGCTATGCCGTCATTAAGCACGGTTAATTACATAGCGTCACGTCTGAACGTATCTCCGGGATTTTTATTGGCAAACGAGGATGATGAAAGAATATATCTGAAAAATGCCGCTATTGATGATATAAAAAAAGCATACTTGGCTAAAAGCTTTGAACTGTGCTATAATATGTGCAAGCGATTTAACGCCGATGACGACGAGATAACATTGATACTTGCCGAATGTAGTCTCAAGGTAGGTATTGAAGCGTTTTGCCGAGGTGAGCTTCACAGAGCGGCAGATATTTTCAACGAGACTATTGAATACTGCAAAAAGAGCATTTACAATACCAATGCAATCCTATCCGATGTGAGATCATATTTTTCCTATATGGAGCTAATATCACCTACGCTGACCTTTGACGATCTCGATGAGCTCGGCAACGGAGAGATAGTTTCTTGCGCCAACGATTTTGCGATCTACTCAGGTATTATAAGCGAAGCCGAAATTCAAGGGTGGAATGACGTGGCACTTCTGACGCGGCGATTGGAACGCCTACAGGCTACCCCAATGTACTACTTACATATAGATTCAAGGCTTAAAATAGCTCACCGTAATTATGCAGAAGCATATGAGATTTTGCACGAGCTTTTATATAACGAAAGCTACGCATTGCCCGAGCCAATGCTTTATTTGGTGCTTTGCGATATTGAGCTATGCTGTAAGGAGATAGATGACTTCAAGGGTGCTTATGAATATTCGTCAAGTAAAATAGCCCTTATGCAAAAGCTGCTTTCATAATTGTTCCTTTTCGGGACGGAGCGTGTCTCCGTCCTTGCTTTTTAGCTTTTCGTATACAGCAGAGATAACACATACAGCTATCAAATATGCAACAACGCCATATATAATATCTGAAATGTAGTAAACGCACATTATAAGCACTTCACCGAGCGATTCGGGAACACCGTAGGTTATATCATTGACTATTCGCGTGAATATTTTTATTCCTAAAATCAGCATACTCATTTTTGCCGCAGAGCGCTGAAGAGGATTGTTCCAATTGAATATCTTAGAGAAGGGAAGTATTTTTTTCGGAGCGGACTGCGAGGATTGCTTTGATGAGCCAAGAGAATCGACGTATTGCTTATACCTTCCGGAATCCGTCCTTGAAAAAAGATAAACAACAAGGAGCTGAAGCATCTGCAAAGCAAAATATACGGTCAGATGTATAACATCTATTATTATTTCGGTTATGCTGCCAATGCTTCCGTACATGATCGGATTGATGACGAAAAGCTTTACGGGTATTTGTGCAAAAAAGAGAACAGCGTAAAGCATGACCGTCAATCGAGTTTGCAGTCCCGTCAGGAGAAGCATTGAAAATATTATGAGCGCATATGAAACGGAAAAAGCGCAGAGATCAAAAAGATCCTGTGTATAATCGATTATAATGGTAAGCATTGAGTCCTTGTATACAACATCGGCTTCAAGATAAGTATAAAGCGGAACGAGAAGAAAAGTATTTAATAAAACGGGAAGCACACAAAACAGGATAAGTGCCACCCAATATATCTTTTGAGCCTTCGAACGATCTATGGGTGTAGAAAGGAGTCGATTCATTTTTAGCCTCCTAAAAAATATTCGTAGCACCATTATACC
>CAZSSE010000168.1:0-3551 GCA_964609165.1 uncultured Lachnospiraceae bacterium | reverse complement strand
CTAAATCAGCACTTGACATTTTTACATATAGGTGGTATAATTTTTTTAAAGAAATTTATTTAAAAGGAGACAATTTATGAAAGTTACAGTTTGGAATGAAAATTTCCATGAAAAAACAGACCCTCGTGTTCTTGAAAACTACCCCGGCGGAATACACGGATACCTCGCAAATATGCTCGCTTGCAATGATATTGAAACCCGCACTGCAACACTTGACGACGAGGAATGCGGCTTGACCGAGGAGGTTCTCAATGATACCGATGTGCTTATATGGTGGGGACATATGGCTCACGATAAGGTACCGGACGAGATCGTTGACAGAGTTCAGAAGGCAGTGCTCAGTGGAATGGGACTTATCGTTCTCCACTCCGGACACCACTCCAAGATCTTCCGCAGACTTATGGGTACGACCTGTAATCTTAAGTGGCGTGACGATACCAAGGAGCGCGTCTGGACTATCAAGCCCAATCACCCGATTGCCGCAGGCGTTGACGAGACCTTCGTTCTCGAGCCCGAAGAAATGTACGGCGAGGGCTTTGATATTCCCGAGCCCGACGAGGTGATCTTCCTCGGTTGGTTCAACGGCGGAGAGGTATTCAGAAGCGGATGCACCTTTACACGCGGTCACGGAAGAATATTCTACTTCCAGCCCGGTCACGAGACCAACAAGTCCTTCCAGAACGAAAACGTTCAGAAGATCTTGAAGAATGCTGTAAGATGGGCCTGCCCCATTAAGAAAAACATAGAGCTGACCTGCCCGCACTTTATGCCGCTTGAAAAATAATCAATAATTTTGCCGAGAAGATGCTTGTATCTTCTCGGCATTTTCGTTATTTGATTTGTGCCTCAATACGCATCTGGCGTCTCCACTCAAATGGCGATATACCGTTTTCCCTGACAAAGAGCCTGTAGAAATGCGAATAGTGATTAAATCCGCATTCCTCCGATATTTCGTCTATCGGCTTTGAAGTTACTTCCAAAAGATACATAGCGCGGTGTATCTTGACATCGTTGATATACTCAAACGGCGTTTGACCATATGCGTCGCGGAATACATTTATAACGTGATTTTTGCTGTAATGAAATTCCCTGCAAATATCCTCAAGAGAGCTTATTGACAGATAATTCTCGGCAATAAATCTTCTGATCCGACTCGCCGAAGTATCTGTATGCTCAACCGAACGGTAAAGCATAGAAAGAAGCTCTAAAAGGACAGACAGCCTTTCGGTGTACGTATAATTTCCATGGGCAAGCTTGTCCATCCTTTGTATCAGCGAGCTCATGCCCGCATAATCAAAATTTCCGTTTCGCGCGAGAGCCGTTTTACTGTCACTCCATTCTCCCAAAAAATGAATATAAAGATATTTTGGCGAGTCACTCGCCCTGTCTCCGCGTTGATACCCTCCGTTTTTCTGTATAAAATACTGCCCTGCTCGCACCTCATACTCTTCTCCGTCCTCGGAAAAACGCAAAACTCCCTCATATACAAGCAGTAAAACGTCGCTGAAGCACACTCTGTCAACGTGATGCTCATTTTCCTCAAAAAATCTCAGGGACGAGCTTTTATACTCTACAGGCTTATCAAGATCTATACCCTTCATATCACACCTCCGCACTCTTTTGTGTATTATATCACCCTTGTGTGATATTGTCAATAAAAATCATCGTTATACCCGGATAAAAAACGGCTGTGACGTTTGCCACAGTCGTTTTCTGTATCTCAATCAATAATTTCGTTGCGAAGCACGTTGCCCTTATCATCATTGAAGATGACCTGCTTCTTGCCATCCTCGCGGAGCACGATTCCCGCGCCGACAAATCCGTTAGGCTCTTTGTCGTTTGCAAAGCTCGGCTTTGAACCGATTATCGCCGTACAAGGCTGACCCTGACAGTCAAAATCCGAGCCGATAGGGATTATATCTACTCGGTGGTAGTGTCCGTACAAAAGCAGCTCCGGCTTTATATGCTCACGCATAAGCCTTGCCCACTCGCCGTAAAGCTCCTGCTCAATATCAAATGGATATCATCAATATAAGTAAATCCGATGTGAGAAATGACGAGCTTGTGCTTGACATTTGAGGCATCGTATTCTCTGTCTGCGTTCTCGATTATTTCCCTTATAAAATCGGTCTCTTCCTCTCTGAACTGATGGAAGCAGATAGTTCCTCCGTATTCATCGTTGGTATCTCGCTTATCCTCGCCGCAATCGAGCAAAAGCCCCCAAACGCAACCGACCTTAAAGGTATAATAGGTCTTTCCGTTCATCGTGGGAATATAATACGGCATATCCTCGGCGTGAATTCCGCGCGTGTCGTGGTTGCCGCGTGCGAATACGCATGGGCAGTGCCCTCCCGTAACACCTGCGGCGATCTCGCATATGGCGTTGAAATTCTCAATATCCCCGCTGTGATTTGGAATATCCCCGTTGAGGATAAGAAGATCTATGTCGTCTCCAAAATAACGTCCTGCCGCGATCGGCTCGTCAACAAGATTGTGCGCGTCGGAAATATGGTAGATCTTTATATCACCACTGTTCGGAACGGGTCTGAAGGATACCGTCAGCTCCCGCGCATCCTCACTCGTGGGAAAATAGGGCTTGCGGTCGATCATCTTTTTGTATTCGACGGTATACTCGCGAGCCTCGTCAAGCACGGACATTGGAAGCTCCACCTTGTGCATATTGGTGTTCGAGCGAAGAATTCCGTTGCAGTGATCGTAATAGGTCTTGTCGCCTACCTTGACCCACATAATGACCTCGTCCGAAAAAGGAACAAAGATATTGTACTTATTACCTATAGCGAAAACCGTGGGTGCTGCCAGCATATATTCGGGAAGCTTGCTCATAGTTTTGTCCTCCGTAAATTTTGATATTACAATTATAGCACCTGACCGCAATAAATTCAAGTATTAACTTGATTTTTTAAAGCAAATTAAAAAATTTTAAAAAATATATTGACAAAATAAAATCTTTGTGCTAAAATCTATACTAAACCGATGAGAAGGAGTAAGTAGACTGTTCTCCCTTCCTTTCAGAGAGCCGCGGACGGTGTGATCGCGGCAGGAAAACACAGTTGAATGGACCTTCGAGGTCAAGCGGAAACAAAATTTATTTTGGAGTATGTGCGACGGACAGACCATTCGTGAACAAGGTCAGCATATAATAGTATGCATAAGTGGGCGAGTATTCGCCAAGCAGGGTGGCACCGCAGGATAATAGTCCTGTCCCGGCAAAATTTTTGCGGGACGGACTTTTTTATTTGTCCCCCGCTACGAAAGGAGCTTTTATTATGTCAGACAAAACAATTCCCTACAAGATCTATCTTGATGAAAACGAGCTTCCCACCGCTTGGTACAACATGCGTGCGGATATGAAAAAGAAGCCTGCGCCGTTGCTCAACGGCAAGACTCACAAGCCGATCACGGCAAAGGATCTTTCGGCAGTATTCTGCGACGAGCTTATCCGCCAGGAGCTTGACGACACAACAACGTATTTTCCTATTCCCGATGAGATCCGCGACTTTTATAAAATGTACCGCCCCGCTCCCCTGATC
>CAZSSE010000167.1:0-3667 GCA_964609165.1 uncultured Lachnospiraceae bacterium | reverse complement strand
CTTGTATGGTTCGATCACGAAATGAAGAAATAAAAGCCGAATGAAGGGCAAAGAGAGACGGTGCACGAGCTTGTGCCGTCCTTTTTGCTTTTAAAATTTTATTCCTTGACAATTCTACTCTAAAAATGTTATACTATTGTGGGAGCTTGCGTGATATACACGCATATTGAAAAGCTCCTTGGAGGCAAAATGAAAAAGCTGCTTGTTATCGATGGAAACAGTATACTGAACAGAGCGTTTTACGGTATAAAACTGTTGACGAATAAAAACGGTCTTTATACCAATGCAATCTACGGAATGGCTACTATCATAGAACGGCATATTGAGCATATCAAGCCCGACTATTGCGCTGTGGCATTTGATCTTAAGGCACCAACCTTCAGACATAAAATGTACGACGGATATAAGGCACAGCGAAAGGGAATGCCGGAGGAGCTGGCAATTCAGCTACCTTATGCAAAAAAATGTATGGCGGATATGGGATGCCGTGTCATATCCCTTGAAGGCTACGAGGCTGACGATATTCTCGGAACGCTTGCGGCTCGGGCGGAGGAGATGAAAATTCAGACGTATATACTGACAGGAGACCGCGACTCGCTTCAGCTCATTACCGATACTACTCACGTCTTGCTTGCCAAGACTAAGGAAACACTTGATACGGGCAGGGCGGAGTTTAAGGAGGCTTACGGTATTGAGCCTGAGCAGTTTGTTGACGTTAAGGCTCTTATGGGAGATAGCTCGGATAATATTCCGGGTGTTGCGGGGATAGGCGAAAAGACCGCGCTTAAGCTTATTTCCGAGTTTGGAGATCTTGATTCTCTGTATGAAGAACTTGAGGAGGCAAGGCTTTCGGCAACGGTAAAGCAGAAGCTTTCTGACGGTCGTGATATGGCGTATCTCTCTCGGACGCTTGCACGCATAAATTGCGACGTTCCTATAAGCGAGGCGCTTGAGGATTGCGCATACTTCGGACCGAACCGTGAGGAACTCTACAAGCTTTTTGTTGAACTCGATTTTCTTGCACTAATCAAAAAATTCGGACTTGAGGGCGTTGGCACATCGAACGCGAAAGAGGCAGCGGAGCATTCGCAGGCGGACGAAGCAAAAGCCGTTTCAATAAGCACTCTTGCCGACGAGCTTGTGGGCAAGCGCGTGGCGATCAGCATTTCAGAATGTGGAGACATAGCAGTATTTGACGGTAATAATCGATATTTTTGCACACTGTCTGCCGACAGCGCCTCCGCGCTTGGACGGTTAATAAGCAATGCCGCGGTTGCCTGCCACGATTCTAAAAAAATATACAAATATCTGATACAAAACGGTGTTGAAACACCGATAGTGGCTTTCGATACCATGCTTGCAGCGTATGTTATAGATTCGACGCAAGGGGACTTTTCTCTGCAAAAGCTTGCGCTATCATATCTCGGAGCTACGCTTGACGAGAGCTATACAGAGGATATGGCAATATTTGATCTTTGGCAGTCATTGGATAAGACGATAGATGAGATAAGCAGCAGATCGCTTCTTTGCGATATAGAGCTTCCGCTCGCAAGAGTGCTTACCGAAATGGAGCTTGTCGGCTTTCGTGTGGACGTCGGTGGTGTTGTTGAATACGGCGAAGTGCTTGAGAGAATGGCAAACGATCTTAAGGAGCGTATCTATGCTTATGCGGGTGAGGAGTTTAATATAGGCTCGCCAAAGCAGCTTGGGGAGGTGCTTTTTGAAAAAATGATGCTCCCAAGCTCTAAAAAGACAAAAACGGGATATGCGACCGACGCGGAAACTTTGCAAAAGCTTGCGTCTTTGCATCCCATAATAGAGGAGATACTCGAATACAGGCAGGTAACTAAGCTCAAATCCACGTATGCTGACGGGCTTGCAAAGGCGGCTGACGGGAACGGAAGAGTTCACAGCGTTTTCAATCAGACGGGAACCGCCACAGGCAGACTTTCCTCATCTGAGCCTAATCTGCAAAATATTCCGGTGCGCACGGAGCTTGGCAGAATATTCAGAAAATATTTCGTTCCGCAGAGCGAGGATTACGTACTGATAGATGCCGATTATTCACAGATCGAGCTTCGCGTGCTTGCTCACATTTCGGGTGACGAGGCTATGAAAGATGCCTTTTTGTCCGGAGAGGACATACACACAATGACCGCCGCCAGAGTTTTCGGCGTTCCTGCCGAGGCGGTAACTCCCGAGCTTCGTAAGCGCGCAAAGGCGGTAAACTTCGGTATACTGTACGGAATAGGCGAATATTCTCTCTCGGAGGATCTCGGAATTTCACGTGCACAGGCTAAAAAGTATATAGAAAGCTATCTTGCAGGTTTTCCGCGTATCTCGGAATATTTGGACGGCATAAAGGAGCAGGCGCGGCGCGACGGATACGTAACTACCATGTTTGGCAGAAAGAGACGAATAGCGGAGCTTTCCTCGTCAAACAAAAATCTTCAGCATTTCGGCGAGCGAGTGGCAATGAACAGTCCAATTCAGGGAAGTGCCGCGGATATAATCAAGATAGCTATGATACGTGTGCGCGACGAGTTGAAAAAGAACGGTATAGATGCAAGGTTGATACTCCAGGTGCACGACGAGCTTCTGCTTGAGGCACACAAGGATTGCGCAGATGCAGCTTACGATATACTTGTAAGATGTATGGAGGAAAGCACCAAGGTCAGTGTTCCGCTCGATGTTGACGCGCATATGGGTAAAACTTGGTTTGATGCGAAATAATTTAAAAAATATTTACAGTTTAAACAATATTTACAGTTAATGTAAAAGCTTGATTTTAAAGCCACAATATGTGAAAAAATCACGAATTTACAGAAGAAATTGACGAAAAACTATAGACATTTTAAATATTTTATAGTATAATGGTATGGTATTGTGAAGCAGTGTGGCTTTACGGTGTCTTTGCGCTTATTCTGCGTAAGTAAGGCAGATAAGGGTGAGGATTCAAAGGATCAATGAGCTTCTCGGGGCAGAGGCGCTTTCGATTGACGCTCTGTTTGACGGGGAGCTGAACTCCACTTGCGGAATACTTTACGAAAAACGACCTTGCGGAGGTGGATATGACAGTAAGCGACCTTGCAAGCCAGCCTGATTTTGAGGCGGTGTGCATTCCCGACGGAGCAAGAGAGATATGCGGCGGATATGCCGGGGATCTGCTTAGCCGAGTGATGGGACGGGCGTCCGGGGGTGATGCGTGGGTAACGATAATGTCGAACGTCAATATCGTGGCTGTCAGTACGCTTGCAGATCCGGCGTGTATCGTGCTTTCGGAGGGCGTGAAGCCCGATCCCGAAGCGAAGAAGCGCGCCACGGAGCAGGGAGTGAATATTCTTTCTACCACGCTTGATACCTTTGATGCTTGTGTGCGTATCGCATCGCTGATATGATCGGGTATTTATACGGTCTGCATATGCATTCGTCGCTCTTGCCCTGCGCTGATAAAGATATATGACGAATAATATTGTCGGAACGCGGCATCACGTGGCTGTCGATGCTTACGCAAAACGTCGAAGAGCTTGACGAGAATAATATTTTTGTGTGCTCTGACGCTTTTCATCTTTAGAAATATAAGCGAGGCGGACAATTCATTACTTATTGACGACGAGCTATGTAGCTCCGCTCTCGTCAGAAGGATGATATTCGATATGCTCGGCAA
>CAZSSE010000166.1:0-3670 GCA_964609165.1 uncultured Lachnospiraceae bacterium | reverse complement strand
CCACCTTGACAACTATTTCTGAAAAATCTGTCACCTATCATTGACAATTCAACAACTTTTGCATCAAAAGATGATAAAATCCTTTGACATTGAGGTAAAAATGTGATATAATATGATGAATAATTTTGTAAAGTCGTAAAAGGAGGTTCTTTCATGGTCGTAATAACCGACGTTTTGCCTAAAAGCAGAGCTGCAAAGGTCGGAATACTCGCACAGGATATATTATTGTCGATAAACGGAAAAGAAATAAACGACGTGCTCGATTACCGATTTCACCTTGCGAACAAGGAGGTGGAGCTGCTTATCCGCCGCGGCAATGAGGAGCTTTCCTTCAGCATCATCAAAAAGGAATACGATGATATTGGGCTTGATTTTGAAACGCCTCTTATGGACAAAAAGCACTCTTGCGAAAATAAATGCGTATTCTGCTTTATAGATCAGCTTCCGCAGGGTATGCGCAAGACACTTTATTTTAAAGACGACGACTCTCGGCTGTCTTTCCTGCACGGAAATTACGTAACACTAACAAATATGCACGAGCGTGATATTCAACGCATAATAGATATGCACATATCACCCGTTAATGTATCCGTACATACCACAAACCCCGATCTGAGAAAAAAGATGATGCACAACAAGCGCGCGGGCGAGGTGCTGTCATATCTGCAAAGGCTTGCTGACGCGGGAATATCACTATGCTGTCAGATCGTGCTTTGCAAGGGGCTAAACGACGGTGCGGAGCTTGACCGCTCGCTTCACGATCTTATCAGGATTTATCCTGCGCTGACGAGCGTTGCCATAGTTCCCGCAGGGCTGACACGCTTCCGTGACGGTCTTTATCCGCTTGAACGCTTCAATGCTGAGGAGAGCGCAGACGTTATCAGGCAGATCAACGCCTACGGGGATTGGTGCAAAAAGGAGTTCGGTACACGAATTTTCTTCCCCTCGGACGAGTTCTATATTACGGCAGGGCTACCGCTCCCGGAGGATGATTTTTATGAGGATTATTCTCAGATCGAAAACGGCGTGGGTATGATTACCGATATGCGCTCTGGTATAGATTTTGAGCTTGAGGACGTCTCACCATATGCTGATTTCAAGGCTCCGCGTTGCGTATCTATAGCTACGGGATACGCCGCCTACGATCATATTTGTGCAATTGCGAAAAAGCTTGAGGCTTCATTTGACGGACTTAAGATAAACGTATATAAAATCAAGAACAATTTCTTCGGCGAGTCTATCACCGTATCGGGGCTTATCACGGGTAAGGACATGTGTGAGCAGCTTGCAGGTCTTGAGCTTGGCGATGAGCTTCTCTTCTCTGCCTCGGCTTTGCGCGTCGACGGGGAGGTATTCCTCGACGATATGACACCGCAAGAGCTTTCGGCAGCCCTCGGCGTCCCCGCAAGAGCCGCCGAAAGCGAAGCCTCGCTCTTCATTTCGGCGGTGCTCGGCATTGACTGATCGCGCAAATTTCAGTAAAGGAAGGTATATAAAATGGCAAAACCAATAGTTGCAATAGTCGGCAGACCTAACGTCGGCAAAAGTACACTTTTCAATAAGCTTATCGGTGAACGCCGCTCTATAGTGGAGGATACCCCCGGTGTTACTCGTGACCGTATCTACGGAGAGACCGAATGGTGCGGAAAGCGTCTTATCGTTATTGATACGGGCGGAATTGAACCAAAAACCGACGATATTATCCTTAAGCAGATGCGCCTTCAGGCAGAGGTCGCTATCGAGAGTGCAGATGTTATCGTGTTTATGTGCGACGTCCGGACAGGACTTACGGCAGACGATCGCGACATCGCAGTAATGCTTCAAAAGAGCGGTAAGCCTATCGTTCCCTGCATAAATAAATGCGATAGCGTGGGAGCGCTTCCATTCGAGTTTTATGAATTTTACGAGCTTGGCTTTGAGTGCGAGCCTATCGCGGTATCCTCCGTTCACGGAAGCGGCACCGGAGATCTGCTTGATGCGGTGCTCCAAAAGCTTCCGGAGAATATCGGCAGCGATGAGGAGGACGACAGCATAAAGGTCGCGGTCATCGGTAAGCCTAACGCCGGCAAATCATCTATAATCAATAAGATAATCGGTCAGAACAGACTTATCGTTTCAGATATTGCGGGAACGACTCGCGATGCGGTGGATACGCACGTAGAGATCGACGGAACAAAATTTACGTTTATCGATACGGCGGGAATCAGACGCGCGTCGAAGATCAATGATAAGATTGAAAAATACAGCGTTCTTCGCGCTCATATGGCGGTTGAAAGAGCTGACGTCTGCCTTATTATGGTCGACGCCGGCACGGGAATTACCGAGCAGGACGAGAAGATCGCGGGAATTGCGCATGAGGCCGGAAAGGCATCGATCGTCGTCGTTAATAAATGGGATTCTATTGCGAAGGATAATTCTACCGTCAATAATTTCAACGAGCGTATCCGTACCTCTCTTGCGTATATGCCATACGCTCCCATAGTTTACGTTTCCGCACTGACAGGTCAACGCATAAGCGCTCTGTTTGACCACATAAAATACGTTTACAATCAGTCTACCACCCGTATCTCCACGGGTATGCTCAACGACGTTCTGGCAGAGGCTACGATGAAGGTTCAACCTCCATCCGATAAGGGGCGCAGACTGAAGATATACTATATGACGCATATCTCGGTAGCTCCCCCGACATTTGTTATATTCTGCAACGACGCCGAGCTTTTCCATTTCTCATATCAACGCTACATTGAGAATGCCCTGCGTCAGACCTTTGGCTTTAACGGAACACCGATAAGACTTATCATCCGCATGAAAGGTGACGAAAAGCAATGACAAACAAAACAGTCAAGGGACTTCTCTTTGATTTCAACGGCACTCTTTTCTTCGATAGCGAGCTTCACATAAGGGCTTTCAAAAAATATTTCACCGAGCACGGTAAGCCCGAACCTACCGATGAATTTATAACAAAAAATATCTTCGGCAGATCAAATCCGAGAATTTACACAGATAATTTCAATCCCGCTCCCACTGAGGCAGAGTGGCAGGAGTTTGCCGACGAGAAGGAGGGGCTTTACAGACGTTTCTGCCTTGAAAATCCCGAGCTTATGAGATACACCGACGGTGTCTGCGAGATGCTCGATTGGCTTAAAGAAAATTCAATTCCCTATTGCCTTGCAACAGGCTCGGGAATGGACAACCTCTCATTTTATATGGAGCATATGGATCTGAGTAGGTGGTTCACGCTTGATAATATCGTCTACTTTGACGGCAGCTTTCCGGGGAAGCCCGAGCCCGATGCGTATCTGATCGCGGCAAAAAAGCTCGGACTTGATGCGTCGGAGTGTGCGGTTTTCGAGGACGGAACAAGCGGAATACTCGCCGCTCGCCGAGCAAATGCGGGCGCGGTAATCGGGGTTTACGAGCCGACATTGCCCTCCCCAATCACAAGCGAAGCGCAATGCGACGCAATTTACCACGACTTTACACAGTGGAAAGAAATTTTCAAAAACTTAGGTATCTTGAGGTAAAAAATGTTTGTAGATAATGTCAGAATTTACGTAAAGGCAGGCGATGGCGGCAACGGATCGGTTGCGTTCCACCGCGAAAAATACATTTCTCACGGAGGTCCCGACGGCGGCGACGGCGGACACGGCGGAAATATCGTGTTCAGAGT
>CAZSSE010000165.1:0-3676 GCA_964609165.1 uncultured Lachnospiraceae bacterium | reverse complement strand
TATCGTAAACCATATCCTTAGGCTTAGGCGGCTCATTGTATTTTTCAAGGAACAAAACAACTGTGTTAGTTCCCGTTGCGCCAAACGTCTTACTTCCAAGCTGCGCAATTCCGCGAATCAAGAAGTTCTTCAATAGCTGTTCTCTTGCGCCGATATAGCTTGATGTATCATTGCTCAATATACTCGACGGCAAAACAACAGCCGCAATTCCCTTCGGCTTTAAGAGCTGCACGATTCTTTCCACAAATAACGTTTCTATTTCACTGCCGTTATCGCCAATTCTTTCAAGAAGCTCAAAAGAATTGTTTTTGAGCTTTAAGTGTTGTTTGAAGTCCTTAACAGCATAGGGAGGATTTGCGACGAGAATATCAAAAGTCCCATTTTCGATCTGTCTTTCGGGCAAGCTTTCCAATCCGTCGCCAAATACGATATTTCCTTCACCTGCACCATTCATATATAGCGAGATTTTTGCAACACGCGCAAGGCGATAATCTTTTTCCACGCCGAAAATATGGTCGCGTACCCAATCATTATTTCCGTCAGATTCCACAAATGCGTTGATCGCTTCTACTGCTTCCGTCAAAAAGTGTCCCGCGCCGCAAGCATAATCAATAATTTTAGGGTAGACAGTACCTTTTTCGGAATGGGTAATTTTTTCGACAGGCAGACAATCCCAAATAAATCTCGTGATAGGCATAGGCGTAAAGAACTGCCCCTCATTTTGCTTGAAGCCTTTATTTAACAGTTGTTCAAACAAATCACCCAAAAACTGATGCTTGGAGGGATATACAATTCTGTACTTTTCAAACAACTGAACTACTTCAACTAAAATTTTACCATTCTGATAGAAGAGTTCTTCATTATGAACGTCTTTGAAAGAAAAATCATTATTAGAAAAAAATTTCAAAATGCGGATTTTATCTTTCAAATCTTCGATCGCCATTTTGCGCTGGTGTCCGGTATAGTTGCTGAAAAGCCATTCCGGATAGTCGGCAGACACGTAAAATATTTTTTCGTGCATGAAGGTTTCCATTCCTTCTTTGTGTAAGCGTTGTAAACGATCCTGTAAGGTTTCGTAAGTGTCAGTCCCTTGTCTATATTGAAATTCGACAACGTCATTATCCGATTTTTGAATTTCATCTACAAGCTTGCATATAAAGAGAGCAATTAGGCGATTAAATGCATTTTCTTTATCGCTCACATTATTGTGGCGCAAAATTTCCTCGAACTTATTTACGATTTTGTCATCGGGAGTAAAATCGCACAAATCCTTTTTAAGCAAAGGCTTTATGCCTATTTTATATGCAGAACTATCAATTGAAAAAACAAGATCATCATACCAGGTGCCGGCATAAATTTCTTTCCAAACGAGATGCTTATCTTCTGCTGTATATGCAGAAGCATAAAGTTTAATCGTATTGTCTTTTTTAGCGCCAATTACCAGTTGGGGATCATCTAAGCAATTAATTGTTGGCGCTTTATAAATAATCGTATCAGCATCAATGTATGAAGAATACAATACAAGCCACTTTGCAGCTCTTTCCTGTTGCCAATAAGAAAACAACTGTCCGCCATCTGAACAAGTATCTTTATATGCCTTATCAAATTCTCTACCGGCAGTTTTGCATTCAACAATAAATAACATAGAACCGTCAGGCGCAGAAACGCATATATCTGCTCGTCCGCTTTTTGAATCGTGACCTAAATGCCATTCTTTTTCAAGTTCGATATGCTCCGGACGATAGCCTTTTTCAAGCAATCTATTAACACACTCAAAAACGACAAAATTTTCCGATTGTTCAAAATCATTATTGCGTTCTCTACCTTTAATTGCTTGTGGATATATTAAGGAATTACTTTTGAAATCAACGCACATTTTACAATCAAATGCTGTAAAATATTTCTCAAACAGATCACCATTATTTACAAATCCCAAAAGTTGCAAACACGTTTTAAAATTCTGCTTATTAATAACGTTCATTAACACCATCCTTACATTTCTTCTAAAACAATTTCATTTTCTTTGCATAACATAATGCCATTTGAAATAAGCTTAGCTATACCCTCAATTTTATAATTGCATCTGCATAATCTATTTTCATATTTTGCCTCTAACGCAGGTTATAAACGCTTATCAAGATTATAGCACTTTTTTCTTAAAAAATCAAGTACTATGGCATATATCGTCGAAAGATCAAGAAATACCGAAGAAATTTTGCGTTGCAAAATTTTTCGGACTCGAACCCTTGTTTGCGCTCATTTTTACATATAAACTATTATTCACTTCTGCGCAAACGTTGGCAAAAAAACGCTTTGCGTTTTATTTGCGGGGTTCAAGCTTCTTTATGCACTACGAAAAAAGGAAGAAGGAAGCGTTGCTTCCTTCTTCCTTTTTTGGGCTCATAGGACAAAATTGCAACTTAATTGAAAGGCGCGTTTTTGCCTATGATTTCTTAACAAAGAGATTATACCACGAAATACCCGCTTTGTCAATGGGTTTTGAAAAACTTTTTAAAAAATTATTGAGATCGTGTCCTAAAATCATTTGTGCCTTATGTATAAAACTTTAGGCTCAAGAGAGGAAAACCAATCTTGAGCCTATGTTCTTAATCTTCAATTACGATGCAGTTGACTTTCTGCGAATATGCGGTGCAGGCATCAATGGCGAGAATACCTTCTTCACTAAACGGAGAAAAGTCCGAATCTTTTTCAAACTCATTTCCCCGTCCTTCATATTTGGAATGTCCGAAGGAAGTGTGCCAATGACCACACACAATGGTCTTTCCCTGCTCGGTCACTTTGAAACGGTGTGCCAACTCCATACCGTTATACCAACGCGCACGTTTCCAAGCCATTTCCTCCGCAGTTCTCCAATCAGACTCATACGCATATGTAATCTGCGAAGATGTCGCGGACTACTTCGGCTTCGATTTCAAGAATAACGGGCTTGCCGTTCTTAACTTCATATCCGTAAAGTATGGTTCTTAAACTCATGCCGCGACACCTACGCTTTCTTTCAAATTCAGACCACCCTTGAGAACAAAGGTGATGTTTCCGTTATCGTCTGCCTTTATTCTTTCAACAATTGATGTAAAGAGGTTTTCATCAAAAGAAAGAATCGCGGGAGGATAACTCTGCAACAGTTCTTTGAGGAATCGGAGATCTTCGATATAGTGAGTATCCTCGTCCTCACTAATCAACTTCAAGCGGCGGCTGCGGAGTGTTGTGATTCTGTTTTGCAGTTCCGCTGTTTGCTCTGCGTATGAGACCTCATCCATAATGTTCTTGGCGCGGAGCTTGGAATACATATCGTTCTGCGAACAGAGCTTTGCGATCTCAGCGTCTATCTCTGCGATCTCTTGGCTACCCGAGACGAGCTTTGTGCGAATGTCGATGAGCTGTGTCAGCGTGTTATCTACAAGCAAGGTCTCATATTGACGCAGACGGTTATACATAATAATAAAGGAAGAAAAGATCTCACTTTCAAGGAGGTTCTTCCCTCCACACTCATGCCCGGAGTTTCCTTTTCGGGAACATACCCAATAGGTGATACCGTTCTGCACTCTGCGCTTATATGCCCATCCGCACTCATCACAATAGATCATTCGGGTAAGCAAATACTGTTGCTTGGGTTTCTTTGGCGCGTACTGTTCTCTCTCCTTGAGTCTCTGTTGCG
>CAZSSE010000164.1:0-3745 GCA_964609165.1 uncultured Lachnospiraceae bacterium | reverse complement strand
GGCAGACGTTAACGGACTTTCTGCCGCAAAGATATACACCGGTGCAAAGCAGACCTATCTTGTAGACGAAAATGATGAATTTATCAGCTCTCACGGTCTTAAGGGATATGCCTTTGGAACCGACAACCGCGGACGTGATGTATTTACACGTATAGTTCACGGCGGTAAGATGACTATGACCATCGGCGCGGTAGCCGTTATTGTTTCGTCTGTTATCGCGATTATAGTCGGATGCGTTTCGGGATACTTCGGCGGATGGGTAGATATGCTGCTTATGCGTGTCACCGAGATATTCTCGGCAATTCCCTTCCTGCCATTTGCAATGATGCTGTCATTTATACTGCAAAAGCATCCGTTGGAGGAGACCACACGAATATTTATCATTATGATAATTCTCGGAGTTCTGTCATGGACGGGACTTGCGCGTATGATAAGAGGTCAGGTGCTTGCGGAGCGTGAGAAAGAATTTGTTCTTGCCGCAAAGGCAATGGGCGTTCGTGAGAGGAGAATTGCATTCAAGCACATCCTTCCCAACGTCATCTCGGTAATTCTCGTTAGTATGACGCTTGATTTTGCAGGCTGTCTGCTTACAGAATCCTCGCTTTCCTACCTCGGCTTTGGCGTTCAGCAACCTCAGCCTACATGGGGTAATATGCTTAACGGTGCTAATAACTCAATAGTTATCCAAAACTATTGGTGGCAGTGGGTATTCCCCGCGCTCTTCCTTGCTATTGCTACTATTTGCATCAATATTATCGGTGACACTCTGCGCGACGTTCTTGACCCCAAGAGCAGCAGAGATAAATAATGGAGGTTAGAGATTATGCCATTACTTGAAATTAAAAACCTTCATACCTACTTTAAAACAAGAAAAGGCACGGTCAAGGCTGTAAACGACGTTTCTTACTCTCTTGAGCCCGGAAAGACCATCGGTATCGTTGGTGAGTCGGGATCGGGTAAGTCCGTGTCGGCAATGTCGATACTTCAGCTTCTCGACAAAAACGGCTATATCGACAGCGGCGAGGTTCTCTTTGAGGGCGTCGATCTCACAAAGCTTACACGTGAACAGCTCTACGAAATCAGAGGAAACAAGATCTCGGTGATCTTCCAGGAGCCTATGACCAGCCTTAACCCCGTATTCACTATCAAAAGGCAGCTCTCCGAGCCCTTCAGAATACACCAGAAGCTTTCCAAGAAGGAGGCCGAAAAGAAGGCTCTAGAAATACTCTACGACGTACAGATCCCCAACCCCGAGGCAGTGCTTCGTCAGTATCCACACCAGCTTTCGGGCGGTATGCGTCAGCGCGTTATGATCGCAATGGCTCTCGCCTGCAAGCCCAAGATCCTTATCGCAGATGAGCCTACCACGGCGCTTGACGTTACGATACAGGCTCAGATCCTCCGTCTTATGAATCAGCTTCAGCGCGAAAACGGAACGTCTATCATCTTTATCACCCACGATTTAGGAGTTATCAACGAGATGGCAGATGACGTTGCGGTAATGTACTGCGGACAGGTAGTTGAGCAGACAAGCGCAAGAACGATCTTCACCGACTGCGCATTCAGCCACCCATATACCGAGGGACTTATGTTCTCAATTCCGCGTATTGACAACATTACCAATAAGCTCGAACCTATCCCCGGTGTAGTTCCTCACCCTCTTGCACTTCCAAAGGGATGTAAATTTGCTCCCAGATGTAAGTACGCAACACAGAGGTGCCTTGAGGAAGAGCCTCCGCTCTTTGAGGCTGCTCCCGGTCAGAAGATCCGTTGCTTCTATCCTGAAAAGGAGGTAAGAAACAGTGCCGAACACAAACAAGCTCTTGTCAATAAAGAATCTTAAAAAATACTTTCCTATCGCAAAGTCGAGCATTTTCCAAAAGGAACAGCTCTACGTTCGTGCGAATGAGGAGATCTCTATCGATATTCATTGCGGTGAGACATTCGGTCTCGTTGGTGAGTCGGGTTGCGGTAAGTCAACACTCGGCAGAACCATTCTTCAGCTTTATGAGCAAACCGCAGGAAGCAGTATCTACTACGGCAGAACTATCGCGGATTTTGCCCCCTCTTACGTAAGCAAAACGCTTCGCAACGCGCCTTCCATGATAAAAGCCTACCATAAGGCTCAGGCTCATGCAGATCAGCTCAAAAAGCAATGCGACGATGCAGGAGATAACGCTACTTTCTTCCAGATACAGACGGCAAATCTCGCGGCAGCCGAGGCTGAAACTGCATTGCAGAACGTGGCAAAGATCCTCGGTGGATTTATGGCTCTTGGCAACGGCTGCGCCGAAGGCGCTGCACTGTTGCTTGAAAAATTCAAGCTCGACGTAAAGGCTTCCGAGCTTCGTACTCGGCTCTTTGATATAGAGACCGACATGACCTTCTATACCGATCTGCTGAAGGACGAAAAGAAGCAAAATAGCGCAAATAAAAAGCTCATAACGCTTAACGCTCGCAAGAATAGGATCAATACACAGCTTGATTCTGTAGTCAAGGAAACCGATGACGTAGTGGCTAAAATAGACGCCCTGAAGGCTAAGTATGCGGCGGATGAAAATTTTGCGAAATATGAGGCAATGCTTGATGACGGAATCGACCTCAGCCGCCTCAAATATTCTGAAATGCGTCTGCTCCGTAAGGACATTCAGATCATCTTCCAGGATCCATACTCCTCGCTTAATCCGCGAATGACGGTAGGTCAGATCATCGAAGAGGGTCTGGTAACACACAAGTTCTATAAGCACGGATCACCGCAGATGAAGGAGCACATCCTTAATGTAATGGAGCAGTGCGGACTTCAGGACTATATGCTTCACAGATACCCTCACCAATTCTCGGGCGGTCAGCGTCAGAGAATTTGCATCGCACGTGCGCTTGCGGTCAACCCCAAGTTCATCGTGTGCGACGAGTGCGTATCCGCACTTGACGTATCGATCCAGTCGCAGATAATCAATCTGCTTGAGGAGCTTAAGGAAAAGCAAAACCTTACTTATCTGTTCATTTCCCACGACCTCTCGGTAGTAAGATACATTTCAGACCGTATCGGAGTTATGTATCTTGGAAATATGGTAGAGCTTGGCGATTCAGATACTATCTTCAAGGATCCCCGACATCCTTATACGATCGCACTTCTGTCCTCTATCCCGACGACAGATATGAATGCGCTCAAAAAGGAGAGAATTATTCTTGAGGGTAATATTCCCAGCCCAATCAGACCGCCGGAGGGATGTAAATTCCATACTCGTTGCTATATGGCCTGCGATAAGTGCAAGCGCGTTCCGCCTCCTTACGTAGAGGTCGAGCCGGGACACTTCGTAGCCTGCCATTTCCTTGATAGGAAGGTCGATGAGAACGGAAATTACCTATTTGACGTTAAGACGTCGAACGCAGGCTCTGAGAGAAACTGATTATGCTGATAAAGAATTTTAAAAGAATTTTCAAAAAGCCCGATAAGAATGCGGAGGAAACGCTCCGCGAGGAGCTTGAAAACGAGGGTGGCATTGAGAAAAAGGATCTGCCCGCATTGCTCATCTCGGCGTATCTTGTCATCATTCCCGTGGCTGTTGTTATTCTTCTTTTACTCTACTTTGCAGCAAGGTTTCTTCTTGGAATATGGTAAAAAAATTTTGGAGCTGCATCTACGGATGCAGCTCCATTTTTTATTATTTGTATTGTGTAACGAAAACGAACAAAAAGCAAGCTGGGCCTGTTCGAGTAAAAAGTAATTCTATATCATTTATAT
>CAZSSE010000163.1:0-3765 GCA_964609165.1 uncultured Lachnospiraceae bacterium | reverse complement strand
CCGCACTTGATGATATAAGCTCCCATAAGTCTTACCTCACCATCGGGCTTCAGACGGAAGAACTTTGGAGGCGGAACCTCGGCGAAATCTGCCGCGTCGATATAGATCTCACGTGTAAAGGGAAGTGCACGAGTACCCATTTCTGACTTCTGAGGATGATTTGGAAGCTCAAAGGTTTCTTCCTTATCCTCTGGATAATTGTCGATTACTACCTTGATAGGCTTTTCAATAGCAATTCTTCTGGGGGCGCTTTCGTTAAGCTCCTCGCGGATAGAATGTTCAAGCATACTGATATCCACAAGGCTGTTTGCCTTGGATATACCTGCCGCACGAACAAAATTGAAAATCGAGGAAGGCGTGTATCCGCGCCTGCGGAGCGCGCAGATAGTTGGAAGTCTGGGGTCGTCCCAGCCGTCAACCATATCGTTTTCAACAAGGTAACGGAGGTATCTCTTTGACATTACGGTATTAGTAACGTTGAGACGGGCAAACTCCCTTTGCTTGGGCTCGGGATCAAAGATACCTATATTCTCGATGACCCACTCGTAAAGCGGTCTGTGATTTTCAAACTCCAGCGAGCAGAGAGAATAAGTAATTCCCTCAAGCGCGTCCTGAATAGGATGAGCGTAGTCGTAAAGAGGATAGATACACCACTTATCTCCCTGACGGTGATGCGAGGTGTGAACTATTCTGTAGATAGCGGGGTCTCTCATATTGATGTTGGGGCTTGCCATATCGATCTTGGCACGGAGGGTTCGTGATCCGTCGGCAAATTCGCCCGCCTTCATTCTGCGGAAAAGATCGAGATTTTCTTCAACGCTTCTGTTGCGGTATGGGCTTTCCTTGCCGGGCTCCGTAAGGGTTCCTCTATATTCCTTCATTTCCTCTGCGGAGAGGTCGCATACGTATGCCTTGCCGTCCAAAATAAGCTTTTCGGCGTATTCATAGCACTTGTCGAAATAATCCGAGCCGTAGAATATTCCACCGTTCGGCGTAGCACCAAGCCACGTAAGATCCTCAAGTATAGAATCGACGTACTCGGTATCTTCCTTTGCGGGATTAGTGTCGTCGTAACGGAGATTGAAGAGCCCGCCGTACTTTTTAGCGGTCTCGTAGTTGATAAGGATCGCCTTCGCCGAGCCGATATGAAGGTATCCGTTAGGCTCCGGGGGGAAGCGCGTGTGTATCTTGGTATCGGGCTTCTGTGCAAGGTCTGCATCAATTATGTCATGTATAAAATTATTTGCTATCTCTTCCATTTTAGTTTCCTCGCTATATTATAATGAATTTATCATATTTTCGATCCTTGCTCGAACTCTGTCACGACCGAGGATCTGCATTACCGAATACATATCGGGGGAATTTAGCTTACCTGTTACGGCAACTCGTATAAACATACTTATATCCGCTACGTTGCCCTTAAAAGCGGAGGGATCTGCTTTATATGCCTTCATATCCGACGTATATCCGAGCGATTCACCGATTGCCTTGATCTTATCAAACCAAGTGCTCATATCGTCAGACATATCAAATCCGTCAATAAACGCTGTAAGTGTTGATCTAATATCATTTCTGTCGTATTTTTCGTCATAGCTGTCCTCAATCGCAAACAGCTCGTCGTAGAAGAATCCCATATAAGCCTTGGCGTCCGCCCAGGTCGTGAGATCCTTCCTCGGTTTTTTACCGCCTCTGCCGATCGCAAAAATACTATTGGCATAGCTTGCGTCTGCCGCAAGAAGCCTGCCGAAATCAGGGTCAAACTGAAGTGCCCATGCCGTAACCTTCGTCGTAACATCCTCGGCACTCATCTTAGAGATCACATTTTTCGATACGTCACCGAGCTTGTCGAAATCGAATAAACAGCCTGAGCTCGACATCTTCTTGATATTGAAGGGGAAGTCCTTATAGCTCTTTTCAGGGTTCTGCATTCTCCATTCCTCGTAGTTCGAGTTGAGCAAAGTCATAACGTATTCACAGACAGCCTCGGGGCAGTATCCAAGACGGGTGTAGTCGTCCATGTTTGCGCCCATATCGCGCTTGGAGAGTTTTTTCTTGTTTCCGTTCTCGTCAAGGCGCATTATCTGCGCGATGTGCATATACTTGGGAGTTTTAAATCCGAGATACCTGAAAAGCTGAAGATGCTTTGCAAGGCTCGGGAGCCATTCCTCTCCGCGAATTACATGGGTAGTACCCATTAGGTGATCGTCTATTGCGTGCGCAAAATGGTATGTGGGAATTCCGTCGGATTTGAGAAGGACAAAATCCTCATCATTTTCAGGAATTTCCATAGAGCCCTTTACAAGGTCGGTGAATTTTATCTTTTTTTCGGGATCACCGTCGGCAAGTATACGAAGGACGAAGGGGTTGCCACGTGCAATATTTTCTTCAACCTCCTCCATTGTGATCGAACGGTGGGCAAGCATTTCCGCACGTCTTGCCTCAGCCTCTGCCTGCCAGTCGGTATTTTTGATCTCCTGCTTTTTGTCTATGCTGTGAAGTGCCTCAAGCTCTTCCTCGGTAGTGAAGCAGGGATATGCCTTACCCTCGCGGACAAGCTGCTTTGCATAGGTCTGATAGATCTCCGCTCGCATACTCTGCTTATACGGACCGTAAACTCCGCTATCGCAGATACTGCCGTCCTCACCGAGTATTGCTCCTTCGTCAAATTCGATTCCGTAGGTCGAAAGTGTCTTGATAAGTCCCTCTGCCGCCCCTGGGATCTCACGCTTGGCATCGGTATCCTCTATTCTGAGATAAAGCACGCCGCCGCTCTGATGGGCAAGGCGCTCCGCCACGGTAGTGGGGAATAGTCCTCCGAAATGAACGAAGCCCGTGGGGCTCGGCGCAAATCTCGTTACCTTAGCACCTTCGGGAAGCGTTCTTGCGGGGAAGCGAGCCTCCATATCTTCTGTTGTCGTAGCTATGTGCGGAAAAAGAAGCTCCGCAAGTCTTTCAAAATCCAGCATTTGTACAGTCCTTTCAAATTGTATATCGTATCTTAAAAATCAACGTAATATTTTGCACTCTCAAGTGCAGAGCCCAGCGTGTTCGACGCTCCGTGCCCTGCGTATATGGTCATGGAGCTATCATAGGTGCAGAGCCTCTGAAGTGAGCGCGTTATATCCTCCGCGCTTCCGTGCCACAGATCGCATCGTCCGACAGAATCTGCGAAAAGCGTGTCGCCCGTAATCATAAACTGCTTGCTCTCATCGTCGGCGCACAGGATACATATCGATCCGGGGGAATGTCCGGGAGTGCTTATTATCTCGATCACTTCCTTGCCGAGTTGTAGCCTCTCGCCGTCGCATAGCAGCTTCTCCGCAGGGCGGTGAGTACATTCCTGACCGTAGAAATCGTAAAATCCGTTTATTCTTCCATCCGTCAGCATAGGCGCATCACCCGAATGTATCATAAGCGGAACGGGATATTTGCTTCGCAGGGTATCGACCGATACCGTATGATCAAAGTGACCGTGGGTAAGCAGTATGCCGACAAGCTCGGCTCTGTGTTCTTCAAGAAGCCTTTCTATTGCAGCCACAGATACTGCCGGATCGACGACGAGAGCCTTATCGTCGGATATAAGCATATAGGTATTTGCGGCAAAAGAGAGCGGACAGACTGAAAAAATTTTCACTCAAAGCCTCCAAAATAATAAACTACATTACATTGTATCACAAAAAGCAGAAAAAGTCTATAGAATACGGAAATTTTATTGTTGAATTGTCAATGATAGGTGACAGATTTTTCAGAAATAGTTGTCAAGGT
>CAZSSE010000162.1:0-3788 GCA_964609165.1 uncultured Lachnospiraceae bacterium | reverse complement strand
AATCGTGTGAACGCTAATACCGTTCCGTGAGTTCGAATCTCACTCTCTCCGCCATAAAAAACAAGAGGGTTGCAAAGCAACCCTCTTGTTTTTTATGGTGAGAGATATGCAAGAACTCACGTTTGCGAAGCAAACGTGAGTTCGCATTTGAGCCGAAAGCCGGCGGGGAGCTTGCTCACCTGCGGCTCGACGATAAATCTTCATATCCGCACAGCGAATATGAATACCTCATTCTACTAAAAAAAGATATTTACTCTATACCAATTTCCTCAAATTTTCCGCCGACAAGCTCAACTACACTCTTAATTCCTCTGGACCGCAAAAGCTCGACACAATCGTCAAAGCAGCATATCAGATTTTTCGCATCGTGGCTGTCTGACGAAAGAATCACCTTAGCACCGCGCTCCCTGATACGATCAAGAAGAAAGACGGCGGGGTAAGGCTCCTTGCGGTATCCTCGCGAGATCGCTCCCGTGTTCATCTCGACTATGTTGCAGACGTCAAGCGACACGTCAAGTGCATCAAGTGCCATTTTGCGATATTTTGGCGACGCTTCGTCGATATACCCGAATTTAGTTATAAGATCAAAATGTCCGAGCACATCCGGACGTATTATCGGAATACGCTCTGCATATGCCTCGTAATACGCCTTTGCAAACGCCATATGGTCGCCGTCAAAGAAGGTATTTACGTTCTCAAGATAATTTGCGGGGCTGTGATCGACCGTTTTAAGACCGTCGGACGAGCGCACGTAATGAACGTCACCTATAGCGTAATCGTAAAGCTCCCTGTTCTCCATGGTAGCAAAGCCGTCAAGCTCGTATCCGAGATATACCTCGATCCGATCGGAATACTCATCTCCAAGCCGTCTTACCTCCGATATGTACTCACTGAGCTTTTCCTTTGGTATACAGTAGCTGAGGTCAAAATCTGTATAGCTGTGATCCGAAATACCTATGGAGACCATTTGATTTGCTATTGCCGACTCTATGTTTTCACGAACGCTGTGCTTTCCGTCGGAATAAAGTGTGTGTGTGTGTAAATTTGAATATCGCATAAATTTCTCCGTTTCTGTCTTATCGGTTAAATTATAGCATAAAGCGCTTGCATAGTCAATACAAAATCCTGCGTTCCGATTTTCAAATGGCTTCCAAATACGCGCAGGTATAATGACATTCAGCTCATTTGTTTCATTTATAGCCCTTGCAAGCCTGTCGCCAATGGCTGCTGACAGTGTTCAGGTAAGAGTTAAAAATTTATTTTTCAAAAAAGCATTGACACGTCGGTTTGATGATGATAAAATATAGTTACAAATAAACTTTTGGAGGTTTTATTATGGATGTATTGAAAAAGATCTTCCCACTTTCGTGGAAATTCACCAAGAGCGTTGGTAATTTAGTCGTTGGTATCATTCTTTATCTCATTCTTGGCGTTCTCTTTGGTATCGTTGCAGGTCTTGCAACTGTCCTTGTAGGTTGGATCCCGCTTATCGGCGGTCTTCTTATCTGGGCTCTCAGCCTTGTCGGAAGCCTTATAGGAATTTACTCGCTCGTCGGACTCATCCTTCTTATCCTTATATACTGTAAGGTTATCAAGGACTAAAGCACATAAAATCAGGAGGAGAACTCATGGCAAATTTTAAATTTAAAAATCTCGGAGTTATGATAGATATGTCAAGAAACGCCGTAATGAGCGTTGACGGACTTAAAAGATACCTTCCAATACTCAAAAAAATGGGATACAACTGTGTAATGCTTTACACCGAGGACACATACGAGGTTGACGGTGAGCCTTACTTCGGGTATATGAGAGGCAGATATACAAAGGCTGAAATGAAGGAGCTTGATGCCTTTGCGGCCTCGCTCGGAATTACAATCATCCCCTGTATACAGACACTTGCGCATTTCAATGCAACAATACGCTGGGATAAGTTCCCTGTTGATTGCGCCGATATTATGCTGGTTGACGACGAACGCACCTATGAGCTTATCGACCATATGTTCGCAACCCTCTCCGAGTGCTTCACGTCAAGAAAAATACATATCGGAATGGACGAGGCTCATATGCTTGGACGCGGAAAGCACCTTGACATTCACGGATACGAAACTGTCGACGTTATTATGAAGCGTCACCTCACGCGCGTTTGCGAGATAGCAGAGAAATATGGCTACGAGCCTATGATGTGGTCCGATATGTTCTTCCGTCCGTGGAACAACGGATGCTACTCGATCCCTAAGACCGAAATACCCAAGGAATACATAGACGCGCTTCCGAAATCCGTCATTCCTGTTTATTGGGACTATTATCAAACAAGCGAGCAGAAATACAGCGATATGATGGAAAATCATGCTCAGCTCTCCAAAAAGACATGGTTTGCGGGAGGCTCTTGGTCGTGGATGGGATTTGCTCCCTACAACAAGTTCACACTTGAGTCGATGCTCCCCGCAATAGATGCCTGCAAGAAGAACAACCTGCGCAATATGTTCATGACTATGTGGGGCGATAACGGCGGAGAGTGCTCGCATTTTGCTCAGCTTCCCTCGCTTTTCTACATCGCTCAGTACTCCAAGGGAGTTACCGACGAGGCGATAATAAAGGAGAAATTCAAGAAGCTGACAGGCATCGCATACGATGACTTTATGAAGCTCGACCTCCCCAACGAGATCACCGGCAACGAGCAGATAGGACACCCCAAGAACCCCTGTAAGTACATGCTCTTCTCAGACTGTTTCAACGGCTTCCTTGACTATACTGTTTCTGAGGACGGAGCGGAAAAGTACGCCGCGCACGCAAGGGAGCTTCACGAAATAGCGAAAAAGAGCCGAAAATACGGTTATCTCTTTGACACGCTTGCAAAGCTCTGCGACGCTATGGCAATTAAGTACGACCTTGGCGTAAAAACCCGCCGTGCCTACAACGCAGGAGATAAAAATGAGCTTCGCAGACTTGCAAACGAGGAATACACGCAGACTATAAAGCTTGTTGACGCATTTGGAAGGGCGTTCGAGAAGCAGTGGTTCCTCGATAATAAAACAAGCGGATTTGACGTTCAAGATCTCCGTATTGGAGGACTTATGCGCAGATTGGCAGCATGCAAGAGAAGACTGATCGACTATGCCGACGGTAAGATCGACCGCATCGATGAGCTTGAGGGCTGTGTGCTTCCCTTCGGAGACGAAAAGCAGAGCACGTGCTTTAATTCATACTCGCTCAACGCCACGGGAAACGTATTCTGATAAAAGCAGATGCTATCGCAT
Organism: uncultured Lachnospiraceae bacterium; assembly: GCA_964609165.1. Taxonomy (GTDB): domain Bacteria; phylum Bacillota; class Clostridia; order Oscillospirales; family CAG-272; genus HGM12713. The sequence goes on along the minus strand of CAZSSE010000162.1, from coordinate 531 downwards.
TTAGCCGGGGTGCAATAACTAAATATTTATGTATGGCGGCGGCGCAGTGAAACTGTGCCGCCACTTTAATAATATTAGGGATATAAGCCTTTCAACAAGAACACAAGGCAGTCTGCGGTTATGTATAAAATCATTGATCTCGATATAGAAAAAAAGCACCGTATCTCCGGTGCTTTTTAAGTATTATTTTTATGCAGTTATTATTACTTCATCATTATTTGAATTACAAAAATCTCGAATACGTTTTATAGTTTGAAAATTTGGGACAACTTTATCATTTTCCCATCTGTTTACTGTAGAAAAGGAAACCCCCAAAGCCTTTGCAAACTCTGTTTGACTAAGAAGGCTGTTTATTCTAATCTTTTTTATCTCTGTTCCTATGCTCATTTGCTTTCTCCCTTTGCAAAAATATATCATTATTATAGCATAATTATATAGTATTGTCAATGGAGCAAAGCCACTTTGACTACACTTCGGTGTTGAATTGTCAATGATAGGTGACAGATTTTTCAGAAATAGTTGTCAAGGTGG
>CAZSSE010000161.1:0-3842 GCA_964609165.1 uncultured Lachnospiraceae bacterium | reverse complement strand
GAAGGGATCCTTGGCAGAGCTTTCTTTTTATCTTGAGCAAAAAGACCTTCATCGGTAAGCCTTTTAAGCAATATTTCATACTCTAACTGCAAGGCACCTATTCCGTCGTCGGTCATGGCAGAAACATATATCTGACATTTACCGCTTTTCTCATAAATAGATATTCTACCGTATGCGCGAACTCGCATACCGTTATTTGCGGTAAATCTAAGACCTTGCGCAGCAGAGCGGAATATCACTGCCGAGATCTCGGCTTCATCATCCTTAAGTGTAAAATAAAGATGACCTGTTGAATGATATTTCAGATTGGATATTTCTCCGCGTATACATATACTGCTAAGCAACGCATCGTTATCCATAAGCATCTTTACGTATCGGTTGACCGCGCCTACCGAAAGTGCTCCGTCGCGGTTATCGGGCGCACCATATCCCAAATTCATATGCCGCCCTCCTGTATCATTTTTAGCCTTGCAAGAAGTGCAACTCCTGCGGCATTATCGGCAGAAAATTCAGGCTCGGCAAAATGCGCGTCAAAATTCGCAGTGAGCTCGGAGCGCATAATCCTGTTGGACATAACACCGCCCGCATAAAGAACAGGCATATTTCCGTGCTTTTCAAGGATCTGTGTTGTCATCTCACATAGAGTTTTGCAGATAAAATCAAAAACAAACGCTGCCACCTCGGATTTATCTCCTGTATCTCTATAGATGCCTTGTGCGATATTTTCAACTCCCGACAGACTGCAAAATCCATCACAAACGCACACGCGCCTTTTAATAAGCTTGCCTGCGTAGGCTGCCGCAAGAGCTTCAAGCTCTCTGCCGCAGGGGAATGAAAGTCCCATCATCACACCCGCGCGATCTATAGCCTGTCCTGCGCTTATATCCTTTGTTGCGCCGACAAGCTCTATATCAAAATCGGTACCCGTCGAATTTGGCGTTACCAAAAGTGCCTCCGTTGTTCCACCCGAAACGTGAAATGCAAGAAATCTTCCGCTCATAAGCTGTTCGGTCGCACCCGAAGAATACATTGCCGCCATAATATGACCGTGCTGATGCGAGGTTTCGTATATTGGAAGTCCCCGAGCAGACGCAAAGCTATGCGCCGCCGCCGAGCCGCAAAGGAAGCATGGCATATACGATCCCTCAATGCGACGCGGTGTTGTTGAAACCCCAACGGCAACAGGAATAAATCCGTCAAGCAACTGCTCGGAAAGTCTATCGCAAAGATCAGGCAGATTTTTAGTGTGAGAGAACACCGCGTCCGACTGTCGAAGCCCACGCTCGCCGTCCTTTACGGCAAGCGGTGCCTTGAGATTAGCTATTACTTTACCGTTAAGGTCGCATATTGCCGCCGAGGTTGTATAATTACTTGTGTCAAACGCAACAATACATTCAACTCTATTAGTCATTTTTGTTATTATCCTCGGCTTCGAGTGAATCCTTGACAGAGTTAAGAACTCCGTTTACAAACGCCTTTGCCTTAGGATCGTCAAATTTCTTTGTAAGCTCTATCGCCTCATTTATGGATACGCTGTAAGGAATATCCTCGCAGAACAGCATTTCATATACGGCAAGACGCATAACCGAGCGTGAAATGCGCGTAAGACGGTGTGTTTTCCAGCCGTTAGAATGTGCACCGATAAGCTCATCTATCTTTTCTTTATTTTGACATACACCAAAATACGCACTCTTCACGTATTCATCCTCGGGTATCTCACGGTTTTCCGCAGAAATAGCAAATATTTCAGCAGAATTACCCTCTATTTTAAACTCGGTCTCAAAGAGCAATCCAACTACTGCCTCTCTTGCTTCTTTTCTTTTAAGTCCGCTCATCTTGTCTTTTTCCTTTCTTAACAAAGTCCCCCAAAAAGCCTTCGGGCATAAAAATCCATACTAATTATATTATAAAACTTATTTGTCGAAAAGTCAAGATATTATGCATATTTTTAATAATTATTCATACTGAAAATAAAAAAGCGGAAAAATCCGCCTTTTTATTTTCAGAAAGTGAAGCTATCCCATGGAAGCTCTGCGTCCGACCTTTTGACAAGTACGTCATTTATATGCATCAAAAGCGGAAAATCCTTAAGATCGACGATACCCTTATCCGCACTTACTAAAATTGCTCTTGCCACTCGTTCGGCAACAACCAATGATTCGAGCGTTACACCGTTAAGCTCTGCGCGTGCTTCATCTATGTTAAGTCCCCTTCCAAGAAGAATTCCGACAAGTCTCGTTCTGCCTCCGTATACGGTAACGTAAAGGTCTCCGAGTCCCACCTTAAGATTTTTGAGCGAGAGAGCCCCCTGAAATTCAAGCAGCCTATACATTTCCTCTACCGCTTGACCGAAAACAGCCGCCTGTGAGTTAAAGTGAAGCTCACTGTCAATTCCAAATTTCCTTTGATTAAGTCCGATAGTAAGTGCAATACCAAGGGCATATCCGTTTTTAAGCGCAACCGCACTCTCGATACCTACAACATCAGTAGTAATGCTTATATGGTAATAATCGGTCTGCATGATCGACTTGAGCCTTGCAAGCACCTCAAGATCGTCTCCGCAAAATGCGACCTCGGTCTGATCATGCGCAACAAGCTCATAGCTTGTACATGGACCTCCGACCGCGTTGAACGACAGATTTTTTCCAAGCTTTTCAGCTTTATCTCTCCAAAACTCGGGATACGTGATAAGCTTGCCATCGGGTGTATCCATAAGTCCTTTTGTTACCGTTAAAATCGGTATCTCCTCCGGAATAAGCGGAAGAATAACGTCTCCGAACCATTCAACACCAAAGCTGCTTACGCCGCCAATGATCATATCCGAGCCCTCTATTGCCTGCTCTACATCCTCAATTTGATAGAACTTTAAGCCTGCAGGAAAATCCTTGACAAATTTCGGGTGTCTGTTTGTTGCGATAGAGGCTTTGATTATTTCTCTGTCGAGATGCGTACCGACGAGCCTTACCTCGTGACCGTTCTCGCGTGCAGGAAAAGCAAGCGCAGAGCCCATCATTCCTGCGCCTATAATAGTGACTACTGACATAATAATTCCTTTCCTATTAAAGCAAAATAAGGGAGAACTGATCTCCCCTATTTTTTCAGTTACTCAAGATCAATTACTGATTGTTGGTGAGCTTTGCGATCTCTTCTGCAAAGTTCTCTTCTCTCTTCTGGATGCCTTCACCCTTCTCGAAGCGATAGAAGCCGGTTATCTTGATGTTACCGCCAAGCTCCTTAGCGGTGTTCTGTACGTACTTACCAACAGTAATATCGTCATCCTTGAAATACTCCATATCGAGCAAGCAGTTGTTCTCATAGAACTTACCGAGCTTACCGACAACCATCTTCTCAAGAATATTCTGAGGCTTGCCTGCATTCTTGGGATCGTTAGCCATCTGTGCAAGGATGATAGCCTTCTCGTCCTCGATTACCGATGCAGGAACAGAATCTCTGTCAAGGTAAGGAGTGGTGAAAGCACCGATCTGGAGAGCGATGTTTTTTGCAAATGCAGCAAACTCTTCCTTAGCTGCAACTGTCTCGTCAGCCTCGAAGCTTACAACAACACCTATGCTGCCCGCACCGTGGATATAAGTGCTCGTGATGCCCTCAGCGATAGCAAAGCGGCGAACGCTGAGCTTCTCACCGATAACGAAGATCATCTCCTTAAGCTTAGCGTCAACGGTTACGTCGGTTCCAATGTAGTTAGAAGCGAGAAGCGCGTCAACGTCAGCAGGCTTGTTTGCGATGATGGTCTTGAGAATATTCTTTACAAATTCCTGGAAGGATGCGTTTTTAGCAACAAAGTCGGTCTCGGAATTGACCTCAACGATAGCGGTTACGCC
>CAZSSE010000160.1:0-3873 GCA_964609165.1 uncultured Lachnospiraceae bacterium | reverse complement strand
GGCAATAGGACATACGCTTGAAGATGCTATCAATGCGGCATATGCTAACGTCACCAAGGTACATTTTGACAACGCATCTTACCGCAGAGATATAGGTAAACGCGCTATGGCAGTTTTTAACGACAAGTAATATCGGAGGCAATATGGTTTACAGAGTATATGTAGAAAAGAAAAAAGGACTTGAGCACGAGGCAAACAGTCTTTATCGTGAGATAACCGAAATGCTCGGTATATCTTCACTTGAAAAAGTAAGGCTCTTAAATAGGTACGATGTTGAAAATATAGAGAAGGATCTCTTTGATTATTCGGTAAATACCGTTTTCTCCGAGCCTCAGCTTGATAACGTAAGCTATTCAACCCCTGATGATGATTGTATCATCTTTGCCGTTGAATATCTTCCGGGGCAGTTCGATCAGAGAGCCGATTCCGCTGCACAATGTATTCAGCTTATATCCCAAAAGGAGCGTCCTATAGTCAGAACTGCAAAGGTATACTGCCTTTACGGTGCTCTTAACGACGATGAGCTTGCTGCCATAAAGAAATATGTAATAAACCCCGTTGAAAGTCGTGAAGCAGCGCTCACACAGCCTAAGACGCTTGTAGCCGAATACGAAATTCCTACGTCGGTAGAGACAATAGACGGTTTCATCGAATTTGGTGAGAATGAGCTGTCAGATATGATAGCAAGGCTCGGACTTGCAATGGATATTGATGATATTCGCTTCTGCCGCGATTATTTCAAAACAGAGCAGCGTGATCCTACGATCACCGAGATTCGTATGATTGATACGTATTGGTCAGATCACTGCCGCCATACCACTTTTCTCACCACGGTTGACAGTATCAGGTTTGAGGACGACAGACTTGAAGCGGCATATAACGATTATCTCGCAACAAGATCTGCTATTGGCAGAACTAAGCCCATAAATCTTATGGACATAGGCACGATTGCCGCTAAATTTCTCAAGGCTGAGGGAAAGCTGCAAAAGCTTGACGAGTCCGAGGAGATCAATGCTTGTACTGTTAAGATCAAGGTAAACGTAGAGGGTGAAGAGCAGGATTGGTTGCTTCTCTTTAAGAACGAGACGCATAACCATCCGACAGAAATAGAGCCCTTCGGCGGAGCCGCTACATGTATTGGCGGTGCTATTCGAGATCCTCTGTCGGGACGCTCCTACGTTTATGCGGCTATGCGCGTTACAGGTGCGGCAGATCCTAGACGCCCCATCAGCGAAACTATACAGGGCAAGTTACCCCAGAGAAAAATCGTTTCTACTGCGGCTGCGGGATATTCCTCCTACGGAAATCAGATCGGTCTTGCTACCGGTATTGTCGACGAGCTTTATCATGACGGATATGTTGCAAAGCGTATGGAGATAGGTGCTGTGATCGCGGCAACGCCTGCAGAGAACGTAAGACGCGAGGTACCCGCAGGCGGTGATATTATAATTCTTCTCGGCGGACGCACAGGTCGTGATGGATGCGGCGGCGCTACGGGATCGTCTAAATCTCACACCCTTGAGTCTCTTGAGTCCTGCGGTGCAGAGGTACAAAAGGGTAATGCTCCCGAAGAAAGAAAGCTCCAGAGACTTTTTAGAAACAGCGAGGCTACACGCCTCATCAAGCGTTGCAACGACTTTGGTGCAGGCGGTGTTTCGGTTGCTATCGGTGAGCTTGCCGACGGAATTAAAATAAATCTTAACGCAGTACCTAAAAAGTATGAGGGACTTGACGGAACAGAGCTTGCAATAAGCGAATCTCAGGAAAGAATGGCTGTTGTAGTCGAAGCCAAGGATGTTGCACGCTTCTGCGAGCTTGCCGAAGCTGAAAATCTCGAAGCCACAGTTGTTGCCGAGGTAACAGAAGAGCCACGCCTTGTAATGAGCTGGAACGGTAATGTTATCGTTGATATTTCCCGCGAATTTCTTAATTCCAACGGTGCAGAGAAGCATATAGATATAGTCGCAGAGAAGCCCGAGAAATTCGCCAAAGACATTAATGGCAATTTTACAGAGCTTATGACCGAACTTGCAACAGATCTAAATGTTTGCTCCAAGAGAGGTCTTGCAGAGCGATTTGACTCGACGATCGGAGCAGGAAGCGTGCTGATGCCATTTGGCGGAAAAAATCAGAGCACACCCACACAGGTAATGGTAAATAAGATCTCTGTTGAAAAAGCCGATACAGATACCTGCTCGTTTATGTCATGGGGATATAATCCATATATTTCCGAGAAGAGCCCTTATCACGGCGCTTATCTCGCGGTCGTTGAATCTGCATCAAAGCTTATCGCTGGCGGTGCAAATTTTGAGGATACTTATCTTACATTCCAAGAATATTTTGAAAAGCCCCGCAAGAATCCTACCCGTTGGGGTAAGCCGCTCTCGGCACTTCTCGGTGCTTTCAAGGCGCAGAAGGATCTTGGAATTGCAGCTATCGGCGGCAAGGACTCTATGAGCGGAAGCTTCGAGAGCATCGATGTCCCGCCCACACTTGTATCCTTTGCCGTTACCACAGGCAAGACCAATACTGTAACAACGGCAGAATTTAAGGTACCCTTCAGCAAGGTAGTTTGGCTTCGGCCCGAATATGACGCCGACGGACTGCCTGTGCCGAGCTCACTCATTGCGCTCTATAACAGAGTAGCAGAGCTTACCAAGAGCAAAAAGGTACTTGCCGCCTATACGCCTACATACGGAGGCGTTGCAGAGGCAATTATGAAGATGTGCTTTGGCAACGGTATCGGATTTAAGTATTCAGATAACATTAGTATTAAGGAGATATTTGGATATTCCTACGGATCATTCGTTCTCGAACTTGCTGACGGAGTAGAGATAGGTGGAACGTTATTAGGAGAAACCACCGCGAAGCAGACTATTATTTACGGTAATTCCTCTGTCGATCTGAACAAGCTATATGACGAGTACGAAAGCGTACTTGAAGGAGTTTATCCGACCAAAGCTGCAGAGTCGCAAGAAGAAATACCCGCATTTTCCTACGAAGCAGAGAAGACAGCTCCGGCAGTTTTGAAATGCTCTAAACCCAAGGTACTTATACCTGTATTCCCGGGTACTAACTGCGAATACGATTCTGCAAAGGCATTTATGAGAGCAGGTGCAGATACTAATATTTTCGTTGTTAACAATCTTAGCGCCGCTAAGGTATCAGATTCGGCAGAGGAATTTGTCAAGAAGATAAGGGAATCACAGATCATTTTCATACCCGGAGGATTTTCGGGTGGTGACGAGCCTGATGGATCGGGTAAATTCATTACTGCATTCTTCAGAAACGCCGCTATCAAGAACGAGGTAAATGAGCTTCTCAAGAGCCGTGACGGTCTTATGTGCGGTATTTGTAACGGATTTCAGGCGATTATAAAGCTCGGTCTCGTTCCTTACGGGGAGATCATAGATACAGACGAGAATTGTCCTACGCTTACTTTTAACAGCATTGGTCGACATCAGTCTCGAATAGTGCGCACAAGAATCGCATCTAATAAGTCTCCTTGGCTTTCCGAAGTGGCGGTTGGAGACGTATACTCGGTTCCGATCTCGCACGGTGAGGGAAGATTCTTTGCGTCTGACGATCTTATCCAAAAGCTCGCAGATAACGGTCAGATCGCAACACAGTATGTTGATCTTGACGGTAAGCCTACATCAGATATTCTTTATAATCCCAATAATTCCTGCTTTGCAATTGAGGGTATAACTTCTCCCGACGGCAGAGTATTCGGCAAGATGGGCCACGCCGAGCGTATCGCATCCGATCTGTACAAGAATGTACCTGGCAACTATGACATGAAGATGTTTGAGTCCGCGGTAAAGTATTTTAACTTCTAAATAAACAGGGAAGAGGGGTGAGTATTCACCCCTC
>CAZSSE010000159.1:0-3874 GCA_964609165.1 uncultured Lachnospiraceae bacterium | reverse complement strand
AATAAAAGCAGCCGCCACGGAACTTTTCGTGGCGGCTGCTTTACTGTCAGAATGTGATTTTTTATCAAATTATAATTTTTTCGCTCGTAATTTATCAGACGAGATCTGCAAGATCGTAAATCAGCCGTTCGGTCTTTTCCCAGCCGAGGCAGGGGTCGGTGATCGACTTTCCGTAAATATCGCAGGTCTTTTGCGAGCCGTCCTCAAGATAGCTTTCGATCATAAAGCCTTTAAGTAAGCTCTTTATATCTGCCGAGTGCCTTGCAGAGTGAAGAACTTCCTTGCAGATGCGGCTCTGCTCAAGATATTTTTTGCCCGAGTTTGCATGGTTGGCGTCAACGATAAGAGCGGGATTTGCAAGGCTGCGCGCGCTATACTCGGTATAAAGATGAGCGAGATCCTCAAAGTGATAATTGGGAAGCGACTCACCGTGCTTATTTACGTATCCGCGAAGGATAGCGTGTGTGAGGGGATTTCCGCTTGACTGACACTCCCAGCCGCGATAAAGGAAAGTGTGAGAATGCTGTGCGGCGGTGATCGAATTGAGCATTACGGAGATGTCGCCGCCTGTGGGGTTCTTCATTCCCACGGGAACGTCAATTCCGCTTGCGGTAAGCCTGTGCTGTTGATTTTCAACCGAACCGATAGCAACGTATGAGAGCAGATCGGAGAGGTAGCGGTAATTTTCAGGGTAAAGCATTTCGTCTGCGCAGAAGAAGCCGGTCTCCTCGATAGCTCTTGTATGCAGACGGCGGATCGCTATGATGCCCTCCAGCATATCCTCTGCCGCATTGGGGTCTGGCTGATGCACCATTCCCTTATATCCGTCGCCTGTCGTGCGGGGCTTGTTGGTGTATATTCTCGGAATAATAAGTATCTTATCATTTACCTTTTCCTGAACCTTTGCAAGTCTTGAAATATAATCAATAACGGCGTCCTCGCGGTCTGCGGAGCAGGGTCCGATGACGAGAATGAGCTTGTCCGATTTGCCGGTGAATACGTCGGCGATCTCTGCGTCGCGTATTTTCTTCTTCTCTGCGTATTCGGGTTTGAGCGGAAATTCTGCCTTAAGGTCCATGGGGATGGGGAGCTTACGAATAAATTTAATATTGTTTTGCATAGGGATACCTTCCGTGTAATAATTGTAGAATCTTAGCAAAATAGCTATATGGAACTATTATAATACTTTTTTGTGATTTTGTCTACAATTTTTTTGGTATTTTTTCTCGCAAGCTAACTTTTTTTATGTTTCGGCGGCTTTATTTCAAAAAAAGATTGACGAAAAGGCATTTTTTTGTTATATTATATAGTAGCGAAATAGTTTAAGGAGGCAATATGGAAGGCTTCAGAAAAATCAGTGCCGAGGAGCTCGGCAACGCTATGCAAATGATAGGCAAGGATTGGATGCTGATTACCGTGTCGGATACCGAAAATCAGCGTGTCAATGCTATGACGGCAAGCTGGGGTGCGATGGGTGTGCTTTGGCATAAAAATATATGTATCTGCTTCGTCCGACCTCAGCGGCATACTCACAAGCTGCTCGACGAGCAGAAACGCTTTTCTATCGCATTTATGAGTGAGCAATACAGAGATACGCTCAGGCTTTGCGGCAGAGAGAGCGGGCGCGATACAGATAAGCTTGCGGCAAGCGGTCTCAGTGTAAAAGATAGTGACGGTGTTCCCGTTGTAGCCGAGGCGGAGACGCTGCTTGTATGCAGGAAGCTGTACGAGGATGAGATACGCGAGGGCTGCTTCCTTGAGGAAGAGGTAATGGAAACTTATCGCGCAAAAAAGGATTATCACACCTTTTACGTGTGCGAAATAGAAGAGGCTTATATGCGGATATAAGGAGATTTTATGGATATACAAATGGATATACAAAATGATGTAAGGATGCTTTGTGAGAACGCCAAGCGCGCGTCGCGCTCGATCTCGCTGGCGTCCGAGGATAAAAAGAACGGCTTGCTTGAGCGCATAGCCGAGCTGCTGATGAAAAATACGGAAAGCATTATTGCGGCAAACAAGACGGATCTTGCAAGCGCCGAGGAGAATGGTGTTGCGAAGGCAATGCTTGACCGCCTTATGATAAACGAGCCGCGAGTAAAGGGAATTGCCGATTCGCTCTATAGCGTTATCGCGCTTGATGATCCGATCGGAAAGGGAGAGGTATGGAGCCGCCCGTCGGGTATCACTCTTCGCCGTATCCGCGTCCCGCTCGGCGTCGTAGGTATAATATATGAGGCGCGTCCTAACGTGACCGTGGATTCGGCGGCACTTTGCCTTAAAACGGGAAATGCAGTCGTTCTTCGCGGAGGAAAGGAAGCCGTAAATACAAACAAGGAGTTCGTAAGAATAATCAAGGAAGCACTGGGCGAGTGCGGTCTTGATACCTCGTCCGTAGAGCTTATCACGTCTACCTCACGTGAGAGTGCCAACGCACTTATGTCAATGCGCGGGCTTGTAGACGTGCTTATCCCACGCGGAGGTAAAGGACTTATACGCGCGTGTGTTGAAAATTCAAAGGTTCCCGTTATTGAAACCGGAGCGGGCAACTGCCATTTGTATATTGACGAGAGCGCAGATCTTGACAAGGCGATAAAAATAGCGGTGAACGCGAAATGCTCGCGTCCATCGGTATGCAATGCGATAGAGACCGTTCTCGTTCATTCGGCTGTAGCCTCTGAATTTTTGCCACGGCTTTCAGAAGCCTTTGGAGAGTATAATGTTGATATGCGCGGATGCGACCGAACGCTAAGGATACTTCCCAATATCTCGCTTGCAACGGAAGAGGATTTTGAAACTGAATACGGCGACTATATCGTGGCGATAAAAGTGGTCGATTCGCTTGACGAGGCGATAGAGCATATCAACAAATACAGTACGGGACACAGCGAGGCAATAGTTACAGAGAATATGAGCTCGGCACGGAAATTCCAAAATGAGATCGATTCGGTAGCGGTATATGTAAATGCGTCGACGAGATTTACCGATGGTGGAGAGTTCGGATTTGGCGCGGAGATAGGAATATCGACGCAGAAGCTCCATGCTCGCGGCCCTATGGGGCTTTATGCGCTTACGACAGAAAAATATCTTATTTTCGGCGACGGCGCGGTGAGGTGAGATATGGCAAGAATACTTATAGCCTCGGATATTCACGGTGATGCTGAGACCGCAGAGAGACTTGTTGAGATATACAAGAGCTGCGGCGCGGAAAAGCTCGTTTTGCTCGGCGACATACTTTATCACGGCCCGCGTAACGACCTGCCAGCGGGATATGCTCCCAAGAAGGTCATAGAGCTTCTCAATCCGCTTTCTGACGAAATACTTGCGGTTCGCGGGAACTGCGACGGCGAGGTGGATCAGATGGTGCTCACGTTCCCGATACTTGCGGAGTATGCGTATCTTTCGTTTGACGGATTGCGTATTTTTGCAACTCACGGGCATAGCTTTAATCTTGGAAAGCTGCCGCCGCTTGCAAAGGGTGATATATTGCTTCACGGACACACGCACGTGCCGGTAGCAGAGCCGTTTGGTAACGGCAACGTTTACATTAACCCCGGCTCACTCTCGATACCCAAGGAAAATTCGCCTAAAAGCTATGTTTTATACGAGAACCGAACCTTCTCGTTTATGTCACTTGACGGTGTGGAATATAAAAAATTTACTGTTTAATTTACTTTTCAACTGTTTGATAGGAGTTAAAAAATGATAGTTTCAAATATTAACAGCCCCGAGCTTGCCAAATACGCGCTTACTAATGAAGGATTTGCCGAGGCGTTTGATTTTATTAAAAAAATGTTTGCCGAGGGTGTAGAAGACGGCAGACACATTATTGACGGTGATGCGCTGTACGTAAACGTAATGACCTATGAGT
>CAZSSE010000158.1:0-3915 GCA_964609165.1 uncultured Lachnospiraceae bacterium | reverse complement strand
GGGTAGGAGAGTATCATACCGTCCGGACGGCTGATGCCTGTGGGAGCATCTCCTATAGCGGCAAGTACCTCGGGAGTATCCCAAAGTATGCCTGCCGATGCCGCAAGATGTCCTCCTGCCGAGAAGCCGCAGGTAAGAATTTTGTTTGCTGCTATATTGAGCTCGTCTGCGTGCTCTCTTGCATATTTGATAGCCAGACCAACCTCGATCTGCGGAGCATAGTCGGTAGCTTTTGGAGCTATGGAATAGCGGAGTACAGACGCATTAAATCCTGCACTGTAGTAATATTCGGCAATAGGTGCAGCCTCACGTCCCGAAAGGAAGTGATAACCGCCGCCGGGGCATACGACTATCATAGGACGGGGAGCTGACGCTTCATCGTGAATATATAGCGTCAAAGAGCACTCGGGATATTTTTCTGAAAGATTAACGGTATTGTAGATCATAATACGCCTCCAAATAATTCATCTGAATAATTCTATCACAACTGTTTTACTTTTTCAATAGATTTTAGCGAATTTTTCCTAAATTCTTGACAAATACATATTTTGTGGTATAATGTATCTATCCTGTTAACTGGAAATAAAAATCAAGTAGAAGAGTAAGGATACGGGCGTGAAGTGCTTGCGGGACGGGGAGTTGCCTACAGGACGAAAAGTGTGATTTGATGAGATCTGCTTGCGGTTCGTATCTTGCATCCCGCTTCATACGGCAAAAGGCGACAGAGATTCTGTACCTCCTTTACCTTAGCCATATGTGAGCTTTGGGAAAGGAGGATTTTTTGTGAAGCAAAGCATCAGATCATTGACACTTGCGGCTATGCTGACGGCGATGAGCGTGGTCATAGGCATTTTTTGCAAGAACTTTATGAATTTCGGCGGAGGTCTGTTCAGAGTCACTTTTGAAAATATGCCAATAATACTTTCGGGTATACTTTTCGGTCCCATAGTCGGTGCGGCTGTAGGTATCGCAAGCGACATAGTAAGCTATCTGCTTTCGGCACAGATCTATCCGCCGAATCTGATAGTAACACTCGGCGCGGCTTCCATAGGATTTGTCTCGGGATTTATTGCGCGCGTGGTGATAAAGAAAAAAGGATATGCTCAAATAATCGTATCGGGGATATTCGCACATCTTGTCGGGTCAATAATCATAAAGTCGATAGGACTGTATCAGTTTTACGGGGTGGCTGTATTTTGGAGAATACCGCTGTACGTGATTATCGTGGCAATAGAGCTGTTGATGCTTTGTCTGCTTTATAAAAACGCGACCTTTCGCAAGCTGCTTGACAGAAGCAGAGACAACTGAATTTTCGGAGGCAATTTTGAATTACGAGGAATCACTTGAATATATACACAGCATAAATTGGCATTTTTGCAAGCCGGGGCTTGAGCGTATAGGAGAGCTCTGCAAAAAGCTCGGAGAACCGCAAAAGGAGCTTAAGCTTATCCACATTGCAGGGACAAACGGCAAGGGCTCAACCTCATCAATGCTTGAATCGGTGCTTCGCGCGGCGGGATATAAAACGGGACTTTATACCTCCCCATATATCAAGGCTTTTAACGAGAGAATGAGGGTGAACGGTGAAAATATCTCCAATAGCGAGCTTGCAGAGATCACGGGCAATATACGCCCGATAGCCGATTCCATGGTCGATAAGCCAACAGAGTTCGAGCTTATTACGGCAGTAGCGTTTGAATATTTCCGTAAAAATAAGTGTGACGTTGTTGTGCTTGAGGCGGGAATGGGAGGCAGGCTGGATTCTACCAATATAATAGACAGCTCGCTACTCTCGATAATAACGGGTGTTGCGCTCGATCATACCGCATTTTTGGGAGACACGGTTGAGAAGATCGCGGCAGAAAAGGCGGGCATTATAAAGAGCGGTTGTCCCGTGCTTTTCGGTGGAAGCGATGAGGGGGCGGACAGAGTTATCCGCAATAAGGCTTGCGAGAGCTGCTCGCCCTATTCAAGAGTCGATTATTCCGCTCTCAATATAAGGGAAATGACTCTTAGCGGAACTGATTTTGACTTTGGAAACCATGCAGATATGCATATTTCGCTTCTTGGCTCATATCAGCCGAGAAACGCTGCGATAGTATTATCTGCCATAGACATACTTTGCCATTCGGGTATGAGCATTCCCGAGGAAGCGGTGCGGCAGGGACTTGCCGCGGCTCGATGGCAGGCGCGATTTGAGGTGTTGTCTCAAGATCCGCTACTTATATTTGACGGAGCACATAATGCAGAGGGAATAGCTGCCGCTGTTGACAGTATAAAGTGCTATTTCGGTCATGAAAAGGTTTACGTTCTAAGTGGTGTTCTTAAGGATAAGGACTATTACGCCATTGCCGAGGATATTTCAAAGGTTGCATCGCGCGCTTTTACGATGACGCCCGACAATCCGCGTGCTCTCTCGTCAGAAGAGTATGCCGCCGTTTTGAGAGAATACGGCGTGAATGCTGAGTCGTATACTTCGATAGAAGCTGCATTAAAGCGCGCTGTAGCGCAGGCAAAGCAGGACGGTAAGGTGCTCGTATGCCTTGGATCGTTGTATACATACGGATCCGTAATTGCTTTTTTAGAATAACAAAAGGGGCTGGAGCCAGCCCCTTTTTTATATTGTTTGTTAAAGAACCTTTCCGACAAGATAATCCATATAGGACTTATCGGGAGCCTTAGCTTCGTTGAAGAAAGGATTTTCAATAACGCCGGTGCCGCCCTTTTCGCCGACAAGTAGGAAGTTTGTATCGTTTGCGTCTCCTCTAAGAGTGACCTTTGCATTGGATATTAGCGAGCAGAATTTTCCGTCGGTTCGGAAGCCTATCTCGCCGCCCTCAAGCGTTAACCACCAGAAGCAGAAGCAGTTGTGGTATATGGAGCGAATTCCGTCCTTCATATAGAAGCCGGTATGGTACTGATCGCTGTAGCAGAAGTCATACCAGTTCTCCCAGCTGAGATCGCAGAACGCGATACTTTCGGTGTAGTGATCCCAACCGGATTTGAGGCTGTAGAGCGGGTGGATATTGCGCAGATAATTTCCTCCTCTCAAGAGCTTAACACCTATCTGAACTCTTGCAATACGCATATTTGTAAAGGTATTATCCAGGCCCTCGATCAAAAGTCCGACGGAGTCGGGCGTTCCGCGTCCAACGATATTAACGTTAAGCACGTCGCAGTCGGCAGAGCCGGAGTTCGCACCCCACTTTACGTGCAGTCCGATCTTTGTATTTTTGATAGAAACGTTTTCAACGTGGGTTTCGCGTCCGCTATCAATGGAAACGCCGTTAGCAAGATCGCTGCCGTCGATTATACCGCCGCAGAGATAATAGTTGCTTCCGTTAATATTGATAGTATTAAACGGCTCAGCCGCACCAAGGCGGATCAAAGCCTCATCGCTGTCCCAACAGTCCATAGCCTTGATTACAGCGTAATTGGAAAGGTGGAGACAAACGCTATGGTCGGGATTTGCGGGTGTACATATCGGCTTTGAAAGCAGATATTCACCGTCGGGGAAGAAGAGAACTCTCTTTGGATTGTTCAGAATAAGCTCTTGCAAAGCATCAGATACGTCCTCGCCCGTATTGGCTTTTACGTAGTCGGTAACAACGACGAAAGCGTCTCTTGTAAAATCGTTAGTCATTTTTATTTCTCCTTGATTTTTTGGGAGTGCTACGTACTCCTATTGTGGATTATTATACCATACAGAAAAAAGTATGTCAACCCAAAGGGAGAAAAATAATAGACAAATTGATCGTCAGATTAGACAAAAGCTCTCGCATTATACTATTATGCGATGATAGAATGGCTCTGCGTAGATTTGTTACATAAAACAACAACAGACCGAGCATCGCTCGGTCTGTTGTTTGGTGCGAGAAACGGGACTTAAGAACCCAAGTTTGACGCCCTTCGAAC
>CAZSSE010000157.1:0-3927 GCA_964609165.1 uncultured Lachnospiraceae bacterium | reverse complement strand
AGCAAACCGAGTTCGACTGTGTATATTTTAGAGTAATAAGCGCAACGATGAGGTCGCGAACTGCGTTCTCGGGCATATTTTTGTTTGCGGTTACTATATTTGAAAGCAATTCCCTGTTGATTTCAGAATTGTTTCTTCCCTGCTCAAACGTAATACCAAACACTTGCTTGCGTTCTTGAATTGCGGGGGTATAATTGGGGTCGATCTTTACAATATTATAATTGCCTTTTCTTTTTGACTTGAGTATTTCAAGAGCCTCTGGCTCGTATCCGGGAGCGATAATACCGTCAGATACCTCACGCTTGATCATAAGCGCGGTAGTTACATCGCAAACGTCGGAAAGAGCTACCCAGTCTCCGAATGAGCACATACGGTCTGTTCCTCTTGCACGCGCATAAGCGCAAGCGAGAAGTGAGTTGTCAAGACCGTCAATGTCATCTACGAAGCAAGCCTTCTTAAGCTTGTCTGAAAGCGGTATTCCAACTGCCGCCGAAGTTGGGCTTACGTGCTTGAATGAAGTAACTGCGGGAAGTCCGAGCGCCTCCTTAAGCTCCTTTACAAGCTGCCAGCTATTGAATGCATCGAGAAAATTGATATATCCCGGGCGTCCGCAAAGTATTTCGATAGGAAGCTCGGAGCCGTCGTCCATATATATCTTCGCGGGCTTCTGATTGGGATTACAGCCGTATTTAAGTTCAAATTCTTTCATTGCTCTGCTCCTTATACGTTCTTGTTTACAATTCTTGTTTCGGTCTTGCCGCTCGCGATGTCTATGTATCTCACAAAGAGCGATACCTTATTATCGTTATTGAGATTTGTCCAAATAAGGTCAGTAAGCGCATCAATATCCATATTTGGAAGTTCAAGCGTCTTGGGCTCGCCCTCAAACGACGGAAGCGGATTGCCGACTCCGTTATATGTATGAATAAATTTTGCCTTGCCTGCTATAGGATTGGAATAGGCATATGTAAATCTCTCACAGGAGCTGCCGTCGCCTTCCGCGCTCTTCAAAATAGACATAGCATAATTCATATCCTCGTTTTCACAATGTATAATACCCGAAATTCTTGGGGTGAAGTTAGGCTTATCATCCTCAAACTCTCTGGTTCTAAGCGCCTGCTCGAACGTCATCTGCTTGTCCATAAGCTCGTATATCGTATCGGTTTGGTCGCCGTTGGTAACGATAGTTTTATTTCCGAGGACTCTTACGGGATAATAAATAATAAGATGAGGATCGGTCATCTTGGATTCATCATATGCTTTTGTGCGCAGAGCATCACCCTCCGCAACAAATACGCGGTTGCGGCTGTTCTCGCTTCTTCCCATAATAAAATATGCCGTGACAGCAGTTTTAGCATCGGCGCTCTTGCCAATCATAATTCCTCTGCCGTGATAAGCCAAAGAGCTTAACTCGTTTGCAATAGTATATACCTTCATTCTTTATTCTCCTTTGATATAGACTTTATTGTTTTCGACAGTTATTCTGCCGTCACAGAAAAGCTTTACGGCCTTGGGAAGTATCTTCCACTCGGCCTCTTCCATGATCCTTCTTTGAAGTATTTCGGGAGTGTCATCTTGCTTTACCTCAACTGCCTGTTGAAGGACAATGGGACCCGCATCACACTCGGGAGTCACGATATGTACTGTTGCTCCGGAGACGCGCACGCCCTTTTTGAGAGCTTCCTCGTGAACGTGCAGACCGTAAAATCCTTTCCCGCAAAATGACGGAATAAGTGCAGGATGCACGTTGAGTATACGATTGGGAAAGCGATTGTAGACCTGCTCGTCGATAATGGTTAAAAATCCAGCAAGTACAACAAGATCAATCTCTTCAGCTTCAAGCGTATCTGCAAGAGCTTTGGAATATGACGCAATACTTTCAAATTCCTTTCTCGCGAGCACACGTGATGCTATCCCGTTATCTGACGCCCTTTGAAGTGCATAAGCATCCGACTTTGATGCGATCACAAGAGAGATCTTTCCATTTCCAAGCTCGCTGCGTTTTTCTGCGTCGATAAGCGCTTGCAGATTAGTTCCACCGCCGGAAACCAATACGGCTATTTTTGTAAAACTATTATTCATCAGCAGAATACCACTCCGTCATCGCCATTGATGATCTCACCAATAACATAGGCATCCTCGCCGTGTGCTCTGAGTATTTCAAGAGCTGTGTCAACCTCTGCCGCAGGTACCACGATGCTCATACCAACGCCCATGTTGAACGTATTGTACATATCTCGCTCTGGAACGTTTCCTACCTTTGCGATCATATCAAAAATGGGAAGTACCTTGATTGCAGATTTTGTTATCTTGGCAGAAAGTCCGTTCGGCAATGATCTCGGAATATTTTCGTAAAATCCGCCGCCAGTGATGTGGCTGATTCCCTTTACATCAACCTCACGAAGCAGTGCGAGCACAGACTTGACATATATACGGGTGGGCGTAAGAAGCACCTCGGCGATACTCTTTCCGCCAAGATCCGCACAAGGCTTTGTCAGCTCCGGATTATTTTCAACGTCAAAGATCTTACGGACAAGCGAGAAGCCGTTAGAATGAACTCCGCTGGATGCCAAAGCGATAATAACGTCTCCCTCAACCATCTTAGTGTTGTCTATCATTTTCTTTTTGTCAACTATACCTACGCTGAATCCGGCAATGTCATAGTCATTCTCGGGCATCATTCCGGGATGCTCTGCGGTCTCTCCGCCGATAAGTGCCGAGCCTGAGAGAACACATCCCTCGGCGACTCCCGAAACTATCGCCGCGATCTTCTCGGGAAAATTCTTTCCGCAGGCGATGTAATCAAGGAAGAACAATGGCTTTGCGCCACAGCAGATAATATCGTTTACACACATAGCAACCGCATCAATACCGATAGTATCGTGCTTATCTACGAGCATGGCAAAGCGGAGCTTTGTTCCTACCCCGTCTGTTCCCGAAACGAGAACAGGCTCTTCCATTCCCACAAGATCAAGTCCGAAGCATCCGCCAAATCCACCGACATCATCAAGGCAACCATCGTTCTTGGTGCGAGCGATATGCTTTTTCATAAGCTCCACCGCCTTATAGCCTGCTGTAATATCGACGCCTGCCGCCTTATAACTTTCACTGTAACTGTTTGACATTTTAATATTCCTTTCGTTTAAACGTATTAATAAACTTTATCAGCCCTTGCCGTTCCAACAATATGTACAAAGCTTGCAAGGATCGATTCCTATAGCCTTTATTATGCCGTCGAGAGATTGAAATTCAAGCGAGTCAAATTTGAATTTTTCCGCTATCGTGCGTCGGAGATTTTTGCCGCGCTCGGTAGAAGGATCGCTGTATTCATCGATATATTCAAAGCCGTCCTCACCCTCAAGCTCAAGTATGGTGCGTCTTGCTATAAGCTCAAGATCGCTCGTGGCGCGGGAAAAATTAAGATACTTGCAACCGTACATTATGGGTGGGCACGCCGAGCGCATATGTACTGCCTGTGCACCGTTCTCGTAAAGAAATTCCACGGTTTCGCGAAGCTGTGTGCCTCTTACTATAGAGTCGTCAACGAACAATAGCTTTTTGCCGTTTATAAGCTCCTTTACCGGTATTTGCTTCATCTTAGCGATCTTATTTCTGTCAGATTGCTTTGCCGACGTAAAGCTTCTCGGCCACGTAGGCGTATATTTGATAAATGGACGGGCAAAATGCACATCACTCTCGTTTGCGTATCCTATTGCGTGCGGTGTTCCTGAATCCGGCACTCCGCAAACGTAATCAATATCCTGCGCCATTCCTGCCTCTTTATCGTTTTTGGCAAGGATCTCGCCATTTCTGTATCTCATAAGCTCGACGTTTACTCCCTCGTAGATCGAGTTTGAATATCCGTAATAGCTCCAGAGGAACGAGCATATCTTGAGCTCATTTCCGGGAGGCGATAGCTGTATCATC
>CAZSSE010000156.1:0-3965 GCA_964609165.1 uncultured Lachnospiraceae bacterium | reverse complement strand
AGCAGGCACCGTAAAGACCGAAATACGGAATATCGAAATCAAGTAAGCCATACGACGAGCTGACGCATTGGTTAAGCAGATCTCCCGCAAAGAGCGCACCAACCGATTGCTCGGAGAGCGAAAGCTTGGCAAGTGCCGTATTAAAAGCGAGACGCTGCATCTCGCTCTCTGCAAGCTCCCACGTCTTCATTCCAAACTTATCGCTGCAATCGTGCAGATCAAAATACTCTCCGAGAGGCCCCTCATATTCCGATTTTCCAACGACCGATGCCGAAGCTACGATGGCGGCATTATTAAATTTCAGTATTCTGTTGCGCATCCTCATTCTCCGTAATGTTTTTATCAATTTAAAATTATTGTTTTACTATTTCGCTAAATTATACCTTGACTTTTTGGTTTTATGTGTTAAAATAATATTAGTACCTCACAAAGGAGAATTGTTATGCTTAAAACTGACGAAAAGCAATATCATATAAATGTATCATACGGACAAATAGGCGAATACTGTATACTTCCCGGAGATCCCGGCAGATGCGAGCAGATCGCGTCCTTTCTCGATGATCCCGTACACGTGGGAATGAACAGAGAATATAATATTTGGAACGGATACCTTGACGGCACGCTCGTTACGGTATGCTCGACGGGTATCGGAGGTCCGTCTACCGCTATTGCCGCAGAGGAGCTTTGCGCTTGCGGCGCTAAAAATCTTATCCGCATAGGCACCTGCGGCGGAATAAATACAAAGGTTTGCCCGGGGGACGTGGTAATAGCAAACGGAGCGGTAAGACAGGACGGAACCTCTCACGAATATGCTCCCCCGGCTTTTCCCGCAGTGCCCGATCCTGATACGCTCTTTGCGCTCGCAACGGCGGCGAAAAAGCTCGGATATTCCTACCACGTCGGAGTGGTGCAGAGCAAGGATTCATTCTACGGTCAGCACTCTCCCGACAGAATGCCGATCTCCGACGAGCTGAAGGCAAAATGGGAGGCGTGGAAGCGTCTCGGTGTGCTTGCAAGTGAGATGGAGGCGGCAGCCTTGTTTACGGTAGGCGCAACGCTCGGAATTGCAACGGGAGCTGTTTTTTGTACTGTTTGGAATCAGGAGCGATTTTTGCTTGGACTCGACAGACCCGAGGACGAGGTGCATAATACCGAGAAAGCGATAGCAACGGCGGTAGAGGCGATAAAAATAATGATAGCCGACAGCCGAGCACGGTAAAACGCAAGACCGAAAAAACTTTAAAAAAATAGGAATTTGCCCTTGACATAATTAACGGTTGTATGGTATAATAAATATGTATACGGACGACATCATTTTATCGCCGATACGTACAAAAATGAAGCTTGAAAAATCGGATTTTTAATATATTAATATGTTTAATACAAAGGAGAATACAAATGAAAAAGACACTTGCCCTTTTGCTTGCACTTATCACACTTCTTACTGCGACGCTTGCCTCCTGCTCTAAAGAAAAAGAGGATGAAGGCGATAACAGCAATGATCTTAATTTTGTTTTTGAAAGCGGTAATTCGACCGCTAAAGCTACCGGAACAACGACTGACGAGTCGGGAAATGTAGTTAGTAGCAGCGACTTTATATCGGCAAGCGGTACGTCTTATATTCTCCACCCCGTGCTTGTTCGTGAAAAGGCAAAGAACAGCTCTACTACTATCGGAACTGCCGAGTGGGGTGCTGCGGTAGAGCTTATTGAAAAAAATTCCACGTGGGCTAAGATCAAGTTTACAGATAAGGCGAGCGGTGCTGTGCTCGAGGGATACGTTCGTAACGAGCTGCTTACCGGAGATAAGAAGGCAGTAACCAAGGTAGATCTTGATACCGCTGTTGCCGCTAAGATAGTTAACCTTGGCAAGAAGGATGATGGAACAGCTGTTACGCTCAATGTACGTACAACTCCATGGAACTGCTCTCAGAGCAAGGAATATCCCAACATCAACGTTCTTGGAAACATCAGCAATAAGAAGTATTCTGTTCAGGACGGAGATGATGTTGAAAAGCTTGCAACCACTGAGGACGGTAAGTGGGTTTATATCAAGTTTACAAAGTCTGTCAACGGTGTAGAGACCGCGCAGTGGGGCTGGTGTGCAGCAAATTACGTTAGCACCGGTGAGGCTACGGATAACCCTGTAACCGATATAAATACTCCTCCGGCAATTGATCCTATTTCGTAATTGATTTTAATCTGAATACTGAATAAAAGGCGTTGTGTCTAAGGACACAACGCCTTTTATGATAAACAGAAATATAGAGCACTACTTAATAACGGGATAGAGCTGGATAGTGTTGCCGCCGTCAACCACAAGCTCTGCGCCGGTGGTATTACGTGCGTGGGCGGCGAAATACCATACCGCGTCCGCAATATCTGCTCCGTCAGCTACGTCGCCGATAGGGGTGAAGCGAGACGGAACAGTAGCATAAAAATCAGGATTTTTTTCCCAACGGTCTGTTCTGATCATGCCCGGGAGAACGGCATTAACGCGGATATTGTATTTTCCAAGATCGAGCGCGAGTGCGCGCATCATACCGAGCTGAGCGCCCTTTGAAGCGACGTAAGCGACTCTGTCCGGAATTGCTCTGTATGCGGTATTGGAATTGATAAAAATTATATTTCCACCGCCGTTTTTAATCATACGTCTCGATGCATGCTCACTGAGACAGTAATCCCACGTTACGTTTGTGTTCATTACACGCATAAAATCGGTAAGCGGGTTTTCGTTTACCTTTATTCCAAGTCCTTGGTCTGCGGCATTGAGCACGAGTGTGTCAATAAATATACTGCGGCGGTCAAGCTCTGTAAACATATCTATGACAGATTGCTCGTCGACCGTTCTTTCGTCAAGCAAGGAGTCGAGTGCAAATCCGTGAACCTCTGCGTCGGGAAATTTGCTCTTATAAAGCTTCTCTGCATCATTTACCTTTTCAAGGCTTCTGCCGGTGAAAACAACGTTCCAGCCCTCACCGAGAAATCTTTCTACTATAGCAACACCCGTATTTATACATGCGCCGGTTACAAGCGCAGTTTTTTTGTTCATATCGTTACCTCATTTTACTCTGTCGTAAACGCGCACAAAATCTGCGATAAATGCGTCGTCTGCAAATTCGCCGTTGATCATGTAAGGCTTTGAGCTTCTGTAGCCTTGCACCTCTGTGGTGAGAAGAATGAACTGAGGAACCTGAGAAACATGAGCGTTGCAGCGCGCGGTTTCCTTGCCGTCGCAGTAGAATACGTACTCATCGGGTGTCCATTCCATACCCACATAGTGCCAGCCGTCCTCGGAAGGCTCAAGCGCGCGCTTTATTCTTGCTTCCTCTGAAAATTGCCTGCCATATCCGCCCATAATGTTACCGCTGGTGATATATCCCCTCTCAAAGCACTCCATAATGTCGGATTCCACACCGCACCATTCGGGCTCAAAGCGTGTGCCTATAGAGGGTGACTGTATCCAGAATGCGCTCCACATTACCTCCGGCTCGCGCTGGAATTTGCAACGGCACTCGTAGTAGCCGTAGCGGTGAACGAATTTAGGCTCTTTTGTGGGAGCAAGAGGCCATATCTCATCCTGATTCCAAGGGTTGTCGCTGTCGTACTTTGGATCGTCAAACGAATTTGCTCCCGTCTGAAGCTGCGGAGATACGTAGCAGCCGTTGCGCTCGGTGCGATGCAGCTCTACACATCCGTCTCTTACTATGACGCCCTGATCTGTGTAGGCATCAAAGGGCTTACCCCAGAAGTTGAGCCTGAAATTCCATTTTGTGCGATCCAGCTCGTTGCCGTCAAATTCGTCCGACCATGCAAGCGTCCACTCACCGTCGGGGAGAAGGCTTGGCGCATGATCCTTTACTTCAAATTTTTTCATAGATATGATCTCCTTTTTTATTTTATAAAATTACCAAATTCCAAAAGCATAGGTGTGTCCTTGATTGGAAGGTTAGTGAAGCGGTACAT
>CAZSSE010000155.1:0-3991 GCA_964609165.1 uncultured Lachnospiraceae bacterium | reverse complement strand
ATCTTGGGATACTCAAGGATGCAGGACTTGTCAAGGTACGGCGCGAGGGGACGAAAAACTATTATTATTTCGATGCCGACAACGAGGCGATGACAATGCTTTTGCAAATGCTTACCGATGCCAAGGAAATCATGGAAAATTTACCGGATAGAAGCGGAAAGGAATAAAAATTATGGAGCTTATTGATGCAATCAAGCAAAGACACAGCGTTCGTCAGTACACGGACAAAGGGATCGAGGCAAATATCCTTGCCGAGCTGCAAGCCGAAATAGATGCTTGCAATAAAGAGGGCGGCTTACATATTCAGCTTGTTACAGATGAGCCGAAGGCATTTGACAGCTTTATGGCGCATTACGGAAAATTCAGTGGAGTCACGAATTATATTGCCCTTGTCGGTAGGAAAGGCGATAAGCTCGATGAGCTTTGCGGATACTATGGAGAACGCATTGCTCTGAGAGCGCAGCAGCTTGGACTTAATACCTGTTGGGTGGCGATGACATACAAGAAGATACCCGATGCCTTCAGTGTGGCAAAGGGAGAAAAGCTCAGTGTTGTGATCGCACTCGGCTATGGCAAAACGCAGGGCGCAGATCATAAGATTAAGACCGCCGTGCAGGTAAGTAACATCAGCGCAGATACTCCCGAATGGTTCAGGGCAGGCGTGGAGGCGGCACTTCTCGCGCCTACGGCGATGAATCAGCAGAAATTCAAGCTGACATACGATGGCGGTAAGGTGACTGCAAGGGCAGGTATGGGCTTTTATTCAAGGGTAGATCTCGGCATTGTGAAGTATCACTTTGAGGTCGCCTCGGGAAGAAAAATTATATAAAAATTTGCAAACGCTATTGACATTTAGCTTTGATAGGAGTATAATACATACCACAGATTTAGAGCTTGCAAATGAATAATGGCGATCATCGGAGGACAGTTCACCGTAGTGTCGAGGATAGTAAGCGTTATGCTTGCAGGTCATCTGTCGGATAAGATGTCGACTGAGCTCGGTTATTTGAAAAAATGACCGGGCTTTTCTGTTGTTAAGGAGGATTATATGAAAATTATTACTATCAGCCGTGAATTTGGAAGCGGCGGTCGAGAGCTTGGCAAGCGTCTCGCAGATGCACTTGGTGTGCCTTGCTATGACCAGCAGATCATAGAGCTTGTTGCCGAGAAGGAAAATCTTGATGCCAAATATGTGGCTAACAGAACCGAACAGGATTTTCACGCTTTTTATCCCACAACCATTGCACGCGGATTTTCACGCCCGAGCTATGCCTTGATGCAGACGGTACAGATCATGTCGAGTGAACAGGAAATCATTAAAAATCTCGCAAGCGAGGGCGATTGCGTGATCGTCGGCAGAGCTGCGGATATTATCCTTGCAGAGCACAAGCCATTTCGCATTTTTGTTTGCGCGGATGAAGCATCAAAGCTTGCGAGATGCAAAGAAAGAGCCGATGAGAATGAAAATCTCAGCGATAAGGATATTTCTCGCAAATGCCGTGAGATCGACAAGCGAAGAGCTTCTTACCGTGCTTTGTTTATAGAGAAAAAATGGGGAGAGGCTTCTGCTTATGACATTTGTGTTAATACAACGGATAAGGAGATCAAGCTGCTGATTCCGGCACTGATGTCGTATATTGATGCGTGGTATTCCGGGGAGGGTACAACATGAAACGCGATACCGAAAAAATGTATGCTACGATGAAGCCTTGGAGACTTTTCTTCATCGTTGCGCTTCCCGGAATGATCAGTATGTTCGCTATGTCGGTATACAGCATCATCGAAGGTATTTTTATAGGGCAAAGGCTCGGTGAAGGTGCGTTGGCGGCAGTTAATATTGCAATGCCGCTTGTTATGATAAACTTCTCGCTTGCCGACCTTATCGGTGTCGGTGCATCCGTGCCGATCTCCATAGCGCTCGGAAAGAAGGATAATAAAACGGCAAACAATGCCTTTTCGTGCTCCGTCATCATGATATTTGTATCTTCCGTTATTATGGGAGCCGTTATGTTCCTTGCGGCAGAGCCTCTTTGCCGTATGATGGGCGCGGACGCCGATTTGCTTGATACGTCGGTGAGATACCTCCGTACTTATGCTCTTTGCAGTCCGCTTACAACGATCTTCTTTGCGATGGACAATTATCTGCGTATCAGCGGATATGTGAAATCGAGCATGGCGATCAACATCTTTTCAAATTTGGCAACCCTCGGTCTTCTGACGCTTTTCCTGATAGGCTTTGATATGGACGTTGTAGGCTCGGCACTTGCCACCTCAATATCTATGTGCATTTGCTCGATCATTGCCATGATCCCGTTTGTGCGACGCAAAGCTCTTTTGCAATTCACAAAGCCGTCATTTCATAAGGCTATGCTAAAGGAAATTGTTGCTTGCGGATCTCCCGTATTCCTAAGCAACGTATCGGGACGTGTGACATCGATACTTATGAATATCTCTCTGATGGCACTTGGAGCAAAGGCATTTGGCGAAAACGGCGGTACGACTGCTGTTGCGGTATATGCCGTGCTTATGTATGCAAGTGATCTTTGCTGGCCGCTTCTTTACGGAATCAGCGACTCTCTTTCGCCCGCTATCGGTTATAACTGGGGCGCGGAAAGCTATGACAGAGTGAAAAAGATCATAAAATGCGCATATATCGGAACTGCTGCGGTAGGTCTTGTCTCCACCGCAATTTTGTTCTTCTTCCCGGGCACTGTTGCCTCGTGGTTTGTAAAGGCAGAGGACGCATTGCTCTTAGCGGAATCCACACGCGCTATCAGAATATTCTGCTTTGCATATTTGTTCAGATGGTTTGCCGTTACAACGCAGAGCTTTTTCAGTGCAATCGAAAAGCCGTCAATGGCAACGATCATGTCGGTCTCAACGGCACTTGTATTTCCTGTTATTCTTGTCGGAGCACTGTGGAGCTTCGGACTTGACGGCATCTGGGCGAACTTCGTCGGTGTCAATCTGCTCTCAGCCGTGCTCGGTGTGATCCTTTTGCTTCGAGTTATAAGAGAGATCAAAAAGAAAAGCGAGGCATAAATGCGCGCAATGAGGCTGTAAGGACTAAAAAATCCTTGCCGCCTCTTTTTTAACTTATGATTGAAATATTCATAAAAATATGATATAATAATATAAGTATACGAGCGGTACAAGGAGAGGAGGATTTGTATATGAATATTCTACATGTGAAATACGCGGCAGAGGTTGCAAGGCTCGGATCGCTGAATAAAGCGGCGGAAACGCTGATGATCGCACAGCCGAACATCAGCCGTTCTATCAAGGAGCTTGAAGCCGATCTTGGAATAACCATATTCCAGCGCAGTGCGAAGGGAATGGTTCTGACTCCCGACGGCGAGGAATTTATGGATTATGCGCGCGATATTCTTCGCCGTATTGATAAGATCGAGCAGTCATACCGTGACGGTTCCAATAAAAAACGCAAGTTCTCGATTTCTGTTCCCCGTGCGTGCTATATTTCCGCCGCAATGGCAGAATTTTCAAAAAACATCGGAGATGCTCCCGTTGAAATATACTACAAGGAAACAAATTCAAAAAAAACCATAAAAACGCTTATCGAAAATGAATATAAGCTCGGTATCATTCGCTACTCGGATAGCTACGATAAATACTATAAGGATATGCTTGAGGAAAAAGGACTTTCTTATGAGCTTGTGGCAGAATTTTCATACGTTCTTCTTATGAGCCGCGACAATCCGCTTGCCGATAGGGAAACTATTAACTATGAGGATCTTTACGATTATATTGAGATAGCGCACGCAGATCCTTACGTTCCTACGCTTTCTATGTCCAAGGTGTTCCGTGAAGAGCTTCCCGATAAGGTAAATCAAAGAATATTTGTATTTGAACGGGCAAGTCAGTTTGACCTGCTTTCCGAAAATCCCAAAACCTTTATGTGGGTGTCGCCTGCATCACAGCAGATACTTGACAGGTATAATCTTGTTCAGCGTGTGTGCGAGGGGAATAAAAG
>CAZSSE010000154.1:0-4091 GCA_964609165.1 uncultured Lachnospiraceae bacterium | reverse complement strand
CTGTTTACCTCGTTAAGAACCTCGCCCTTGTATATCCATACCTTGACGCCGATCTTACCATAGGTTGTATTTGCTTCCCAGAAGCCGTAATCAATGTCGGCTCTGAGTGTCTGAAGCGGGATTGTTCCCTCGTGATAGTGCTCACTTCTTGCGATCTCTGCGCCGCCGAGACGACCGCCGCAGTTGATCTTGATTCCCTTTGCGCCAAGTCTCATTGTGTTTCTGATAGCCATCTTCATTGCACGGCGGAAAGCGACACGGCGCTCAAGCTGTGCAGCGATGTTCTCTGCTACAAGCTGTGCATCGAGGTCGGGCTGTCTTACCTCAACAACGTTGAGGGCAACGGGCATACCAACCATCTTCTGAAGCTCGTTCTTGTACTTTTCGATCTCCGCGCCGCCGCGTCCGATAACCATACCGGGCTTAGCGCAGTGAATGAATACGCGTACTCTCTGGCTGTCACGTTCGATCTCGATCTTGGGAACGCCTGCAGCCTGAAGCTCCTTCTTAAGGTACTTTCTGATGTTATAGTCGGATACGAGTGTGTCGCCGAACTTTTCGTCCGATACAAACCATCTCGAGTCCCAATTCTTAATTACGCCCACGCGCAAACCGTGGGGATTTACCTTCTGACCCATTAAGCTCTTACCTCCTTCTCTTAGTCTCTTTCCTTAACTACGATGGTAATGTGCGACGTTCTCTTGAGTATTCTGTCTGCGCTTCCCTTTGCTCTGGGCATGATTCTCTTAAGAGTCGGGCCGGGGCATACGAAGCACTCGGATACGTAGAGATTTGTCTCATCCATCTCAAAATTGTTTACTGCGTTTGCGATTGCGCTTCCCAGCAGCTTGATGAGCAATTCAGAAGCAGCCTTATTGGTGTTCTTGAGAATTGCCATTGCGGTTCCTACATCCTTGCCTCTGATGAGGTCGAGAACGATCTTAACCTTGCGCGGGGAAATTCTTGCATATCTAAGGATTGCCTTTGCTTCCATTATGAATTATTCCTCCCTTGCTTATTTACCGTTGTTGGATGTCTTGGAACCTGCGTGTCCCTTAAAGGTTCTTGTAAGTGCGAACTCGCCGAGCTTGTGTCCCACCATATCCTCGGTTACGTATACCGGAACGTGCTTTCTTCCGTCGTGAACTGCGATAGTGTGTCCTACAAACTCAGGGAATATTGTAGATGCTCGAGACCAGGTCTTGAGAACCTTCTTCTCGTTCTTTTCGTTCATAGCACAGATACGCGCGAAGAGCTTCTCTTCAACGTAAGGTGCCTTTTTCAAACTTCTGCTCATTTATATTCCCTCCTTATTTAGCATTTCTGCGCTTTACAATGAACTTGTCTGTTCTCGCCTTCTTGTTTCTGGTCTTATAACCAAGAGCAGGCTTACCCCAAGGAGTTACAGGAGAAGGTCTACCGATAGGCGACTTACCTTCACCACCACCGTGAGGGTGATCACAGGGGTTCATTACAGAACCGCGGACTGTCGGGCGGATGCCCATGTGTCTCTTCTTACCGGCCTTACCGAGCTTAACGGTATCGTGCTCGATGTTACCAACCTGACCGATAGTTGCCTTACAATCAAGGCGAATAATTCTTACCTCGCCCGAGGGAAGTCTTACCTGCGCAATACCGTTCTCCTTAGAGATGAGCTGTGCAGCGACGCCTGCGGAACGAACGAGCTGTGCGCCCTTACCGGGGTAAAGCTCGATATTGTGAATAAACGTACCAACGGGGATGTTCTCGATGGGAAGTGTGTTACCGGGCTTGATGTCCGCATCTGCGCCCGTGTAAACAACGTCGCCGTCAGTAAGACCAACGGGAGCGATGATGTAGCTCTTTTCGCCCTCGGTGTTCTGAAGAAGTGCGATGTATGCGCTTCTGTTGGGGTCGTACTCAACACCGATTACGGTTGCAGGAAGCTCGTTGCTTCTCTTGAAATCGATGATTCTGTACTTAAGCTTGTTTCCGCCGCCCTTATGACGAACGGTGATTCTGCCGTAGCTGTTTCTTCCGGCAAACTTTTTCTTTGTAACAACGAGGCTCTTCTCGGGCTCAAACTTTGTGATCTCCTCGAAGGTAGGCACGCTCATATGTCTTCTCGCCGGTGTAGTAGGCTTATACTTCTTTGTAGGCATTACTTCTTACCTCCTACCATCAGTTAAGGCCGTCGAAGAACTCGATGGTCTTGGAATCAGCAGTAAGAGTTACAACTGCCTTCTTCCACTCGGATGTGTATCCGAAGTGTACGCCGAGTCTCTTGGGCTTTTTCTTCATATTGATTGTGTTTACACACGCGACCTTTACGCCGAACATAACCTCAACCGCGTTTGCGATCTCGGGCTTGGTTGCATTCGCAGCAACCTTGAAGGTGTACTTCTTGTCAGCGAGTTTGTCCATGCTTGCCTCGGTGATGATAGGCTTAATGATGATATCCTGTACCATTTTCATTATGCGTAAACCTCCTCAAGCTTTTCTACTGCTGCGCGGGTCATAACGACCTTCTCAGCATTAAGCACCTCGTAAACGTTGATGGTGCTCGAAAGAGTCGTAACGACTCCGGGAATGTTTGAGCAGCTCTTTACTACGAAGCCATTGACCTCGGGAAGAACCACAAGAGCCTTCTGTGCAACCACAGCGGTTCTTGTCTTTCTCTCTCTTACAACCTGTCCGTCCTCATTGGCAGTTACCTTATAGGACTTTGTAACCTCCTTCTGGCAACCGAGAGCCTTAAGCATCTTAACCATTTCAGCGGTCTTGTAGGTATCAAGAGTGATGTTGTCAACAACTACGAGCTCACCGGCAGCCACCTTAGCGGAAAGCGCACTGAAGAGAGCAACTCTCTTTGTCTTCTTGTTCATAGCGAGTCTGTAATCTCTGGGCTTCGGGCCAAGAGCTACGCCGCCGTGTGTCCACTGAGGAGCACGTGTCGAGCCCTGACGAGCTCTGCCTGTACCCTTCTGTCTCCAGGGCTTCTTACCGCCGCCCGAAACCTCGGTGCGAGTAAGAGTGGACTGTGTACCCTGTCTCTGATTCATCAGATAGGTTCTGACTGCGGCGTGGAGGACAGCTGCGTTAACTTCTGCGCCGAAGATAACGTCGGACAAAGTCATTTCGCCGACTTCTTTACCGGTCATATCAACTACTTTAATGTTAGGCATAGTATATTTCCTCCTTCCGCTTATGCTTTAACCGAATCGCGAATGAATACGATTCCGTCCTTAGCGCCGGGAATAGCGCCCTTTACGGCAATCAGATTCTTTTCAGCGTCGATCTTTACAACCTTGAGGTTGAGAACAGTTACCTGCTCGTTACCGTACTGACCGGGCATCTTCTTGTTCTTGAAGATTCTCGCAGGGTCGATAACACCCATAGAGCCGGGCTGACGGTGGATAGGACCTGTACCGTGGGTCATTCTGAGGTGGTGATGATTCCATCTCTTGATTACGCCCGTATATCCGCGTCCCTTTGTCATACCTGTTACGTCGACCTTGTCGCCTGCGGCGAAGGTATCGGCTGTAATGACATCGCCGACGTTGATTGCGGAAACGTCGTCAAGGCGGAACTCCTTAAGGTGCTTCTGATACTCTGTACCAGCCTTGTTGAAGTGGCCCATTTCAGCTTTTGTGAGGTGCTTTTCCTTGGCTGTGCCAAAGCCGAGCTGTACGGCATTGTAGCCATCTGTTTCGGTGGTCTTTTTCTGCGTTACTGTGCAGGGACCTGCCTGGATAACGGTTACGGGAATTACATTTCCGTTTTCGTCGAAGATCTGTGTCATACCGATCTTCTTACCGATAATACCCTTTTTCATTTTGTTTTCCTCCTGTAAATTATTGGTTGACTGATCGCATGTATAACAGCCAACATGATTTACAAAGTTACCGATCTGCTTTCGCATCGGCTGTTATCTTTGTTTTGGCGTTTCGAAGTGCTTGATGTTAAATTTTTACTTCGATCTCTACGCCCGCGGGAAGCTCTACGCTCATCAGCGCATCAACTACCTTCTGGGAAGGCTTGATGATGTCGATAAGGCGCTTGTGTGTGCGCATTTCAAACTGCTCACGGCTATCCTTGTACTTGTGTACCGC
>CAZSSE010000153.1:0-4129 GCA_964609165.1 uncultured Lachnospiraceae bacterium | reverse complement strand
GGTCGAAACCAAAAGCTTATCGCAGGCGCGCTCTCGCGGAGAACCTTCGATAAGTGATAAAAACTCTGCCTCCGAGATATACAAGGGGTTGAGCTTGCCTTGCACTGATGGAAGCTGATATATCATTCCCGATATAAGCTGACGCACACTGTCGAAGGAAAGGTCGGCGGTGTGTAGGGCGGTTATTATTTTTTTGTCGCCGTCGGCAAATATGAGATTGCTGTATTTTCCCATCAGCTCGGCGATCAGATAGCGCTTACATTCAAAGCCCATCTCGTCCCGCGTCTCAAAGCCTAAAAACGCTACGCGGTCAAAGTCTGCTTGCGAGATCTCGACGAGCTTGGCCCCTTGGAGATATTTTCGCAGAAGCATACAAAACATAGGCGGATTTTGCGGATTTTCCTTTTGTATCTCGCTAAATCCGATGCGGGGGTTGTTTGAGCCCGCATTTATCAGCAGTCGCTTTCCGCCCTCAAAGCTGCGCATTTGCAGCAGGATCTCATCGCGTTCGGGCTGATATACCTTTTCAATTCTTGCGCCCAGCGCGGTCCTGCGAAGCTCTGCAAGCGTACAGGCAAGCATTCCTGCATCAAAAGCCATGGTATTCTCCTTATTTTGGAATTATTTTTTAAAAATTAAAACATCAGCTTATCTACGTCGTCAAGCGATGCGAAAGCAAAATCCGGCTTGTCCTTTGGAAGCGCGGCGTCAACGTCTTGCTCGGTGGTTTCGCCCGAAAGCACGAGCACCGAGGTGACTCCAAAGCTCTTGCCGAGTGCAATGTCGGTATACAGACGGTCTCCGAAAATGCACATTTCGTCATTGGCAAAGCCGGTAGCCTCGCCTATCATCTCGATCGTTTCCTTGTAGGGCTTACCGAAATATGTCGGAGCCTTGCCCGTAGATGCGGTAACGAGTGCCGCTATAGCTCCGCTGTCGGGGATAAAGCCGTTCTCGGTGGGACAGTTGAAATCCGGATGCGTAGAGAGATATTCTGCACCGTTGCGGATGAGGCGACAGGCGATATTGAGCTTTTCATAGGTAAGCGATGTGTCAAAGCTTGTTATAACTATATCTGCGTGTTGAGGATTTTTTTCACTGTTTACAAGCCTTATGCCCTTTGCTGCGTATTCCTCCACAAGCTCATCGGTCGCAACCATGTATACCGATCTACCCGCACGGTATCTCTTAAGAAATTCAAGCGTCACATCGCCCGAGGTCATTATCTCGCTTTCTCTCGGCTCAAATCCGAGACGCTCAAGCTTTTTCAGGTAAAATGGAGAGGTGTGCGATGCGTTGTTTGTAAAAAAGAGCACGCGCTTGCCGTCGGCACGCAGATTTTTAATAAATTTTTTTGCAAAATCAAACGGAATTCCGCCAAGATAAATAGTGCCGTCCATATCGAATATGTAGAGTTTTTTTTCTTTTATGACGTCGGTATTCGGATTTTTAAATTCCATAATGCACCTCAAAAAATATTATTTGTTAATATTATAGCACATTCTTGATTTTTTTTCAATGATATGTTATAATGTTTACATTGTAATAATTTTTGACAAAATCAGGGGGCGTTTATGAGAACCGTTATAGGAATAGATATAGGCGGAAGCACGACCAAGATCGTGGGTATACGCACCGAGGAAGATAGGGTAGAGCTTATCGAGCCTATATTTGTTCGCGCGACCGACGCCGTTACCTCGGTCTATGGCGCGTTCGGCAAATTTACGATGCAGAATAACCTTGCGCTCGACGACATTGACCGAGTGCTTATGACGGGCGTAGGCTCGTCGTTTATAGACAAGCCGCTTTATTCGCTCAAGTGCGAGAAGGTGTCTGAGTTTAACTCGGTGGGAAACGGCGGACTTTATCTGTCGGGGCTTGACGAGGCAATAGTGGTGAGCATGGGTACGGGTACGGCGATCATGCACGCCAAGCGGGACGGAGATCGTACTGTAACCAAATATCTCGGCGGTACAGGCGTTGGTGGCGGAACGCTGCTTGGACTTTCGAGAAGGATGATCGGCGTCGACAACATAGAGCATTTGGAGCAGCTTTGCGAGAACGGCGATCTTGGCAACGTGGATCTGCGTATCAAGGATATGTCAAGCGATCATACGTTTCAGATAAACGATGAGATCACCGCATCAAATTTCGGTAAGCTTTCGGATATTGCAAGTCAGAACGACGTTGCTCTCGGAATTGCAAATATGGTTGGAGAAACTATTGCGATGCTCGCTGTATTTGCCGCGAGAAGCTTTAATTTAAAAAACGTAGTGCTTACGGGTAATCTCACGGCGATCAAGGCGGTCGCACGTGTGTTTGCGGGACTTGAGGAGTTCTTCGGCGTAAAATTCATTATTCCCAAGAGCTCGCAGTTCGCTACTGTTATCGGTGCAGCACTTTGTGATAGAGAGGAGAAATTAAAATGATAGAATTTAAGTGTAATTGTGCTATGGGTAGCCACAAGGCTCCGCTTGAGGGATACGAGATCTCATCGGGCGCGATCAACAAGATCCCCGAAATTCTCAAGGACTATAACAAGATCTACGTTGTAGCCGATCAAAACACATACCGCGCGGCGGGCGAGAGAGTTGAGCAGATACTTAAGGGCTGCGGAAAGCATCATAGAACGCTCGTGCTTGACGGTGATGTCGTTTTGCCTAACGCCGAAACGCTCGGAAAGATCGTGCTTTACGCTAACGATCCTGCGGCAAAGCCCAATTTTTTTGCATACTCCGATCTGCCGGATCTTATTCTGGCGGTTGGCTCCGGTACCGTTAATGATTCCTGTAGACTTGCAAGCTACCGCCTCGGTCTGCCATATGCTATCGTCGGAACGGCTCCCTCGATGGACGGATACGCATCGGCGGGAACTCCCTTTCTTCACAGTGGCTCGAAGAGCACGATACAGTGCACCACGCCCAAGTACATCATTGGCGATCTTGACGTTCTTAAGGATGCGCCGTTTGATATGATGCTGGCTGGCATTGGAGATATGTTTGGAAAATACATAGGAATCCTCGACTGGGAGCTTGCAAGAGACTATTCGGGTGAATATTATTGCGAAAAGATAGCGAACGATGTTATTGAGGCTACAAATAAGTGCCTTTATAACGGATATAACCTCGCAAGCCGCGATAAAGAGTGTGTTAAGAACATTATGGAGGGCTTCCTCGTAACCGGACTTGGTATGGCGTACACGGGTAATTCACGTCCTGCCTCGGGATGTGAGCATATCATTGCTCACGCATGGGAGCTTTACGACATTGAGCACGGCTATCATCCTCATCTGCACGGACTTGAGGTGTGCGAGGGAACGAGACTTGTAGCTATAATGTACAAGATGCTTTACGAGGAGACTCGGGATCAGCATCTCAAGGAGCTTATTGCAAAGTATATTCCTTATTTTGATGCTGTTGAAGAGTTCTGTGTAAAGATGAACGTTCCGCCGACTGTTACAGACCGTAAGATAATGCTCGACGGAATTCACCGCGCACTGATAATGAGAGACAGATATACGATACTGTTTTATTTGCGTGATCAGGGCAAGTTTGATGAATACGCAGAGAAGGCTACGGATAAGCTTTTGGCGGTTCTCAACGCATAAAATAATGACAAAAAATATGATCTCCCGACAATGCTCGTTGTCGGGAGATTTTTAATGCTTGATAAATGATAAGTGATGATTTTTATAACTGCCGCTATTTAGAGCTCTGCATTGCTTGGTATATTCCGTTGGAAAGAGTGACGAAATCTGCAACTCCGAGCTTTTCGCCGCGAATGCTCGCATCATATCCGCAGTCGGTTACGATAGCAGTGAGCTCCTCCTTGCTCAATTCTCCGAATACAGATGCAAGCGAATTGGGAAGCGTTTTTCTGCGCTGCTCGAACGCGGCGTGGATGGTGCGGAAAAAGGTGTCCTCGTTGATCGGTCGGTAGGGCTTTTCCTTGTGAAGCTTTATACGCACGACCGAGGAATCGACCTTCGGTGCGGGTATAAAATTGTCTGCCGTCACCATGAAGAGCTTTTCGGGCTCGCCGTAATAATTGAGCACGGAGGTGATAGCTCCGCAATTTTTATCGCCCGGTGTGGCGCAAAGACGGTCGGCTACCTCGGACTGTATCATTA
>CAZSSE010000152.1:0-4129 GCA_964609165.1 uncultured Lachnospiraceae bacterium | reverse complement strand
GGACTTATCGGTATTGCCGAAAAGGGTATGATGGATGTTAAGTACACAGTTCGATCGGGCGGCGGACACGCATCGGCTCCAAAGCCCGACGCTCCTGTTGACAGGCTAAGCAGAGCGTGCACCAATATGCTTGATGATCCCTTTAAGGCAAAGCTTACCCCGCCGGTTGCCGAGATGTTTGACACGCTCGGCAGATATTCCTCGTTCGTATACAGGATCATTTTCGCAAATATCCGTCTTTTCCTGCCCGTGCTCGATATGATATGCAAAAAGAGCGGCGGTGAGCTCAACGCGCTTATGCGTACAACCGTGGCATTTACACAGATGCAGGGCTCGGCGGCATCCAACGTAATTCCGCCCGAGGCATCGCTCGTTTCCAATATCCGACTCAATCCATCGGATAACATCGAGAATGCACTTAAATATATAAAGGAAACTGTCGGTGATGATAATGTAGAGATAACCTGTATGCACGGTATGAATCCAAGCCGTGTGTCCCGTACCGATTGTGAGGGTTGGGATAAGGTTGCAAGTGCCGTAGCCTCCACGTGGAAGGGATGCATAGTTGCTCCCTATCTTATGGTTCAATGCTCCGATTCGCGCCACTACGGCAGAATATCCGATCGTGTTTACCGCTTCTCCGCAATGGATCTGACAAGCGAGGAGCGCGCAACCATTCACGGCAATAACGAAAAAATCCGCCTTGATGCACTCGACAAAACAGTTGAGTTCTATATAAGACTTATGAAAAAGTGTTAATATGCGTAACAAAACGGCACGGAAATTCCGTGCCGTTTTGTTATGAAACAATTATCGCATACTCTTCAAATCCGCCGCGGTCAGCGCACAAATGATATGTAAAATTTTCATTGGCGTCGAGAAAATCCATTATTGAAAAATCCGAATTTTCATAGCCGAAAATATTTATCTGCATAGTGCCATCTGATTGCTTCATAAATTCGTCAAGTATATCTATGAGCTCCTGTTCGCTCTTTACCAAAGTCCTCTTTCCATTATAAGTAATGTTCCTCCAAAAAAGATCAACGGGAAACTCTGTAGCATAATCAAGGTGATTCCATATACGATCAATAGTCCTATTATAAGGGCACTGCTGATCTGCGGTAACTAAGAGCTGATGATATTTTTCATAAGTTATAATGTCTGGACCTGCTGCGGACTGTTCCACATCACAATAGTAAAATTTACCGTCAGATGCGCGCAGGGCTATAATTGCATGTGAGCCATACCCACTTCTTCCCAAATTATCTATTCCATTTGACGCATAATCATGTAAGATCACACGATATGCCTCTATTCCCTCTATGCGCATCATTATGAGAGCAGACTTAGCGTAGGAACAGCAAACTGCATAACCGTCAAACAAAGCCCCCTCGGCGTGAAAGGAATTTAATTCGGCTACAAGACTATCGGGAAAATTCTTTCTATCCTCAACAAGAAGATAATCGGTATAATCATGATCATATGCGACATTATCCGCGTACCACGAATATATTGCGAACACCTTTTCCTCTATAGTCATTCCGTCCTTGATAATATCGCGCAATATCTCCTTTGCTCGCTCAAGCACACGCTCTGCGGCTGACCCCTCGACAGGCAACGGAATGTACTCATGCTCAAGCGCATACCAAAGCTGTTGGGAATTCCAGACCTTAATATATCTGCCCGCATATTTCTCATAATACGGGAAGGCATCGAAATCCTCTTCTCTGTCGGTCAGGATTGAGCTTGAGGTATACTCTATCAAGCTATCGTACCTTTTTATCTGCACCGGCTCATCGGTATTGCTCTTAGACGCAAGATCGTAAGGAACAAGCGTAACAACGAGCCTGCTCGAATCGGTCTCAAAATATCCCGTTATGCCTACTGCCGAGCGAATAAGCTCACAGTACCAATAAACGTCCTTGATAACGTAATCGGAATATTTGTGCGAGAAATCAAGCTGTACTCTGAACGTTCCGCGTTCAAAGCTTTCGGCATTTAGCTGATAGAAGGCATAGTAATCGATTATCCTTGCAAGTTCATCAACACTTTCAGCTTTAGTGAGACTATCCGGCGGCATCAGAGCACAATCGGCATATTTCGCCTGCATATACGCCGCAAAATCCCTGTCCGCCTTTTTCCAAAGCTCATCATTAGTGGAAATTGCGCGCGCCTCGCCTTCTGCACTTTCCGTGATTGCAAGAAGCGTTTCTATATTTGCGGCACTGTTAATGTCTTTACAGTGTTTATCCGCTATCTCGCCGAGCTCTTGACGCTGCTCATCCCTGTAATCGCCAAGCGCGGCGATATTATTAACGTATATATGCGCGGCACTTCTCATATCCTCGATTGCCTTCGCTCCCAGCTCGTCGGCATACGAGAGTATAAATGCAGCAGCCTTGCGTGCCGCCGCCTCTGCGTTGTCCTGCGTTGCTATCGAGGCAATACAGTCATCCATCGCATCGTTCACGTTCAATGAATATTTTGCCGCAAAGCTCTCAAGCCGTGCTCTCCACTCTTGACTCCACCCCTTGCGGTCGCGCTCCAAGCGTTGATCCAGCGTAAGAATACCTGATATTTTCCCGTTGTATTCGGTCAACAGAGCATTACCCTCGTCTACGCTCGTTATCGTTTCGAGCTCCGCTTTGAAATCCTTTACAAGCTGATACAAGCTCTCGTGGTCGGCGGTTGGATAAAGGTCATACGCTATATCGTCTCCAAAGCTGTCATATTCACGCTTCAGAGCAACGACCTCCTCTGCATCGTATTTTTCGTCGGTCTTTATATCGGCTACGAGAGTTTTAAATTCCAATAGCAGCTTTTCGCCTTCCGCCGCATTGGCAATATCCTGTAGCTTTTCTGCGTATTCAGCTATCATCTGCTCTATAAGCTTCTGCTCTGTCTCGCGGTAAAGCTCCATAGAGACCAAATCATTCAAACACTCGGTCAGATATGAAATAGTCAGATCAAGATCGGTAGGAATTGCGCCAATAGCCTCTGCATGGCGCGCAAACACTTTCTCAAGCTCCGCATGTGTCTTACATTCACGAAGCTCATTTTCTGCGTCAAGCATCGCCGTCAGAAAAACACGTCGCTCGTCCTCTCGGTAATACTCCTCTTTTGACAGAGCGTGAAGCCTGTCAAGATACTCATTCAAAGCATCAAAAATATCCTCTGCTTCGGTCTCGTCATATTTAACATAGCTCACAAAGCCACAAGCACAGAGCGATGAGCAAAATACAATAACAACTATAGTTGCCAAAAGCCCCGTTAATTTTTTCATTGCGCACCTCCCTTGCTGAAGGTAACAAAGTAATCAATATATTGTACCCATGTGTATCCCGTAGTATAATTTGCTCCCTCGGGGATATATATTTTTATTCCCTCGCTTGCACCGTCCAAGAGATTTTCGGCGGGTGGCGATATACGGTTCCCGTCCATTTCGTAAAGATAAACACCCTTAAGCGAAACGCAGCCGCCGAATGTACCCTCGGATAGGCTTTTATATGTCTTTCCTATGTGTATATATTCAAGCATGGCACATCCGTAAAATGCGTTAGTATCTACCGATGTAACGTTCTTACCGTTATACACTGACGGCAATATGACCTCAGTAATACCGAGATACTCGTCCTTAACGCCAACTATCTTATAAGAAGCCCCCGTCTGCGCATACTCAAAGGCATCAACGTAATCAACGTTCGGCTCGCCAAGATAGTCCTCAAACGCTACCATTTCATCGCTTACAGGAACCTCTACCACAGCATCGCTCTCAAGTGCCGGCGGCTCGGGAACATCTATAGAGCTTATCACCTCAAGTCCAAGTTTTTCCTTCAGGGACAGCGTAAGCATATTGGAAAAATATATTGCTCCGGCAGAGTTAAGGTGGAAATTGGTATCGTAAAAATAACGCTCATCGATAATATAATCCTCAATATCTCCGAGAATCTCACAATCTATCCTCTCCGAAAGCATCTGCTCAAACTCAGCGCGCATATTGCGCGAGCTGCGTATGGAAAGAGCGTTTACGGGTGAATAATTAAAATATATATCTGCCCCCTGCTCCTCCGCATAGCAGAGTTAAGGTGGAAATTGGTATCGTAAAAATAACGCTCATCGATAATATAAT
>CAZSSE010000151.1:0-4130 GCA_964609165.1 uncultured Lachnospiraceae bacterium | reverse complement strand
AGAGCAATAAGTTCATGCTCATATTCAACAACGAGATGCTCTCGGAATGTATCCGCAATAAATTCAGCGTTCTCGGAAACGTACACAAGATAGAGATAGGAGACGCGCATATTCCGCTAACAATATCCATGGGCGTCGCAACGATCGGGGAGACGCTTGAAGAACGTAAGCATAACGCTATGGTATCTCTCGATATGGCGCTTCAGCGCGGCGGAGATCAGGTCGTGCTTAAGACACCCACGGGCATCTTCTATTTCGGTGCCAAGACCAAGACGCTTCAAAAGCGCACCAAGGGACATGCAAAGATCATATTCGGAAAGCTGGCTGCCCTTATTGATGGATCCTCGAATATTTTGATAATGGGTCACAGAAATCCCGATTTCGACTGCATAGGCGCATGTATCGGTATGGCAACGCTTATACGAAATATGTTCCCCGCTATCGATATAAAGATAGTCGCAGACGTACAGTCAGAGAATTTCAAGGCTTGCACACAGCGACTTCTGATGCTTGCGGATTACAAGGACGTATTTATCGACAGAGTGAATGCCCTTGAATACAACAACACCGAATCTCTGCTGATTATCGTGGACGCTAACAATATGTCGATAGTCGAAGCCCCCGAGCTTGCGAAAAACTCTTTCAAGAAGGTAATCATCGATCACCATATCAAAAAAGAGGAATTTGAGGATGAGCCGGAGCTCGCATACATCGACCCGTCGGCGTCGTCTTCCTGCGAGCTTATATCCGAAATGCTTGAGGAGGTGCTTCCCACGGAAATAACCTTCAACGAGGAAGCAAATATTATGATGTCGGGTATCATGCTTGACACAAAGAATTTCACAAGAACCGTCGGTATGCGTACATTTGCCGCTGCGCTCTATCTCAAAAATGCGGGTGCTGATACCGAATATGCGCGCACCTTCTTTGAGGAAGGCTTTGAGGATTATCTTTCCGAGTCACAATTCGGAAGCTCGGCAAAGATATACCGCGATTGCATAGCCATTGCCGGCACGGTCGGCACAGGCGCTTCAAATGACCGTATTCTCGCCGCAAAGGCAGCCGACAAGCTGCTCTCGGTAAAGAACGTAAGCGCAGCATTTACCATGATACTTTCGGGAAGCGACGTAAACGTATCGGCACGCTCGGACGGAAGCATCAACGTTCAGCTTGTGCTTGAGCAGGTCGGCGGCGGAGGACACTTCGACTCAGCGGGAGCTTGCTTTGAAAATTCAACGCTCGATGAAGCAGAAGCGCTTATAACAAGCGCGATAGACGCATATATGAGCAATATAGCATCCGAGCAAGAGAACAATTAAGAGATTTTTTCAAAAAAGGAGATATATTTTATGAGAGTTATTTTATGTTCAGACGTTAAGGGTCAAGGAAAAAAAGATCAGATAGTAGAGGTTTCCGACGGATACGCAAGGAATTTTCTCTTTCCCAAGAAGCTTGCTGTTCCCGCTGACTCAAAGGCATTGAACGACGTCAAAAATAAAGAGGCATCAAAGCAGCACAAGGTAGACGTGGAGACAGACAATGCAAAGGCACTTGCAAAAAAGCTTGACGAGCTCGTGGTTATATTTGAATACGCCGCAGGTCCCGATAAGAAGCTATACGGCTCGGTAACAGCAAAGGATATAGCAGAGGAGCTTAAGAAAAAGCACGGCATCGACATTGACAAGCGCAAGATAACGCTCGCCGAGCCAATCAAATCCTTTGGTGATTTCAAGGCCGACGTAAAGCTATATTCCGACATTTCGGGCAAGATCAACATCAAAGTTACGGCTAAATCAAAATAATCCGGACAATCAAAATATCATCGAAAGGCAGTATAAACAATGGATGAATTCCAGAGAAAGCTTCCATTTTCGCTAATTGCCGAGCAATCTCTTCTCGGCTCTATACTTGTCGATCCCGAGTCGCTCAATGACGTAGCCGAGATAATAAGCCCAACTGATTTTTATCTTTCCGAGCACACGCAGATATATACCGCGATGCACGAGCTTTTCCTGATCAACAAGGAGATCGATATAGTAACGCTTATAGATATGCTCGTTTCAAAGGGCATATACAGTAAATCGGGCGGTGAGGATTACATACGCTCTCTTTATCAGGCAGTTCCAAATGCTCTCAACGTAAAGGATTATGCAGT
Organism: uncultured Lachnospiraceae bacterium; assembly: GCA_964609165.1. Classification (GTDB taxonomy): domain Bacteria; phylum Bacillota; class Clostridia; order Oscillospirales; family CAG-272; genus HGM12713. The sequence goes on along the minus strand of CAZSSE010000151.1, from coordinate 1,975 downwards.
CATCGTTAAGCAAAAAAGCCTTTTGCGCTCGCTTATAAGCACTTGCACGGATATTTCCGAAAAGGCATATAGTGAAGAGGGATCGGCAGACGACCTCGTTGAATTTGCGGAGGCGAGAATATTTGATATTGCCGGCGGTAGAGATACTAAGAGCTTCAAGCATATCAGAGACGTTATAGGAACGGTATATCAGAACCTTCACACTCTTGCAACCGAGGGCGAGGGCGCTCAGGGCACAAAAACGGGATTTTCGGGAATAGACAACGTTCTTGCAGGTATGGGTAACTCCGATCTTGTCCTCGTAGGCGCACGTCCCGGTATGGGTAAGACATCGTTCGCGCTGAACATTGCAACCAACGTAGCCCAGCAAAGCGGAAAGAACGTGTGCATATTCTCTCTTGAGATGTCGGCCGAGCAGCTTGTTACAAGAATAATTTCAAGCGAGGCTATGATAGATAGCTATGCGCTGCGTACAGGAAAGCTCGATACGAAGCAATGGCAGGATATTGCGGCAACAACAACTAAGCTTGCGGGATGCAATATTCTTATAGACGATACCGCGGGAATAACGGTTACGGGCATGAAGGGTAAGCTGAGAAGAATTCAAAATCTCGGACTTGTCGTGGTCGACTACCTTCAGCTTATGCAAAGCGACAAGCGCACCGATAACCGAGTTCAGGAGGTCGGCGATATATCAAGAGGTCTCAAGCTTATGGCAAAGGAGCTTAACGTTCCAGTCATCTGCTGCGCTCAGCTTTCGCGCGGACCCGAATCGCGTACAGATAAACGCCCTATGCTTTCAGACCTGAGAGACTCCGGAGCTATCGAGCAGGACGCCGATACCGTAATCTTCCTTTACCGTGACGAATACTACGATACGAAGAATCAGGGAGACGAGGGCAGTGTCGCAGAGGTAATTATAGCCAAGAACCGACACGGATCGCTCGGAAACGTCAAGGTGGGCTGGATAGGACGCTACACAAAATTCCTCACGGTTGATAAGGAAAGACAAGAGTAATGGCAGCAAGCAATTATACAAGAGTTCTCCCACAGGGCTTTACATCTCCTTCTCTGCTCTCGGGACGCCCCGATGACGCAGCAATACTCGTCGCCTTTTCGGGAGGTGCGGATTCAACTGCTCTTTTGCATATTCTCTCTGAATACGCAAGGATCAGCGGAGCGATAATATATGCGGCGCACGTCAATCACGGAATAAGAGGCGCAGAGGCGGATCGCGACGAGCAATTCTGCCGCGAGCTTGCATCAAGGCTTGGCGTGGAGCTGTTCGTGCTGCGTGCAGACGTTCCCGCTATCGCGGCAAGAAGCAAGGAAAGCATAGAGACTGCGGCAAGACGCACTCGCTATGAGTTTTTTGATGAATTGATGGCAACGCACAAAATAGAGGTGCTCGCCACCGCACACAATGCAAACGACAATCTTGAAACTCTCATATTTAATATTGCAAGAGGCTCGGGACTCAGCGGTATGTGCGGAATTCCAAATTCACGCGCCGTAAGTCACGGTACCGTTATCCGTCCTATGCTCGCAATGGAAAAGAGTGATATTCTCGAATATTGCAGAGCACATTCGCTGACATTTGTCACCGACAGCACGAATACCGATACGGATTATACGCGCAACCTCATACGTGCGCAGATCATTCCCGTAATGCAGAGCGTAAATGCGGGTGCGGTGCGAAACGCGAGCCGTATGTGTCAAAATCTTCGTGAGGACTCACGCTGTCTTGAAGAAATGGCAGAGCGGTTTGTAGAAGCACACGGGGACGGATACACAATAGAGCTCCGAAATATTCGTGAGGCTCCGGCTTCAACCGTGAACCGTGCGCTCATACGCATTTACGGTGAGCTATCGGGCGGAATAACGCTTGAGCAAGCACACATAAATGCGCTTCGTGAGCTTGCCGATCGCGCATCCGCACACGCCTCGGTCTCACTGCCCGCAGGCTTTGAGGGTG
>CAZSSE010000150.1:0-4131 GCA_964609165.1 uncultured Lachnospiraceae bacterium | reverse complement strand
TTGTTACGGTATTGACGATAAATCTTGGCGTATTCAATCTTATTCCTTTTCCTGCGCTCGACGGCGGACGCTTTTTGTTTCTTATCATCGAAGGAATACGCCGCAAGCCCATAAACAGAAACGTGGAAGCATATATCAATTTCGCAGGTATAGTTCTTTTGTTCGGACTTATGATATTTATATCATTCAAGGACGTTTTAAAATTATTTTTCAGGTAAGATCGGGTAATATATGAAATATAACGATATAAGAAGAAAAACCGGAACAATAAACATCGGTAAAACAGCAATAGGCGGAGCCTCTCCCATTGCTATTCAATCAATGACAAATACCGATACTCATGATAAAGAAGCAACGCTTGCGCAAATACTCTCGCTTGAGCACGCAGGTTGCAATATCGTAAGGATAACCGTTCCCGACATTGAGGCTGCAAATACCATTCCGTATCTGAAAGAACATGGAGTGTCTATACCTATCGTGGCAGATATTCACTTTGATCACAGAGTAGCTGTTCGCTGTGCGGAGGTCGGAGTCGATAAAATAAGAATAAATCCGGGAAATATAGGCTCTGATGACCGTGTATTCGAGGTCGTAAAAGCTTGTAAGCGAGCAAAAATACCGATAAGGATCGGAGTGAACAGCGGATCTCTTGAAAAAGAGATATTGGCAAAGCACGGTGCACCTACTGCCGCCGCTCTCTGCGAAAGCGCACTTTACCATGCATCATTGCTTGAAAAATATGACTTTCACGATATAGTTATTTCAATAAAAGCGTCAGACCCATACAATATGATTGCCGCAAATCGTATGCTCGCAAATAAATGCGAGTATCCGCTGCATCTTGGCGTTACCGAGGCAGGCTCCAAGCAAATGGGTACTCTCAAAAGCGCGATAGGTATTGGTGCATTACTGTGCGATGGAATAGGAGACACGGTAAGGGTTTCGCTTACAGATAAGCCCGAAGAAGAAATTGAGACGGCAAAAAGCATCCTTAACGCCATAGGTATCGAAGGTCAGAGCGGTATGAATATCATAAGCTGCCCCACGTGCGGAAGAACAAAAATAAATCTCATATCGCTCGTATCTGAGTTTGAAGAACGTGCAACGCTTGAAGGCATTATGGACAAGCCCATTAAGGTAGCCATTATGGGATGTGTCGTCAACGGTCCGGGAGAAGCGCGCGAAGCTGATATTGGGATTGCAGGCGGGCGAGGCGAGGCAGTACTCATCAAAAAAGGCGTTGTAGTAGAGAAAATTCCCGAGAAAAATATCGTTGAACGCCTTATATCAGAAATAAAGAAAATTTAAAGAAAGAGAGGGAAGACTGTGGCAAAAACGCTAAAAGAATATTTCAAAAAATATCTTCCCACTCCCGAGCAGGAAACTGTATTATCAGATGCGATCGCAACCGGCGCAAAGATAGATCAGGAAAATCGCATTATCGAAGTTCACGCACAGTTCAAGTATATAATCCCCAAGCAAGAGCTTTATGAGATAGAACAGGGCGTAGTACAGGCTTATGGGCTTGCGTTATGCAAAATTCTTCCTCATTATCCGTCGGTTCTCTTCGATCAAGGATATATACCCCAGATACTGATAGAAGCCGAACGTACAGGAGTCGTAGCAAAGGGCTTCTTCGGCAATTACAATTATACGCTCGAAGACGGCGTTCTCACAGTGAAGATACCTTTTTCTGCGAATGGAATAGGCCTGCTTGAAAGTGCACAAACACCGTCCGTAATAGAAAATATTATTTACAGTGAGTTTTCCGTAAGAGTACGGGTAAAGATCGAACAAAGCGAAGCCTATGACGTTGATATGATGTCGGATGCCTATAATGAAAGAATGAAGCATTTTGATAAACAGATTGCGGAGGCTGAAAAACATTACGGTGATTATGCCGAAGCGGCGTCTTCGTCGACACAAAGCAATGTGTCGGATGAAGTGAAGCTGCCCAGACTGTCTTCGGTATTTGAGGACACAGCCGTCGAGATAAGAGAGGACGGAGGAATAGCGATAGGTAATTCCGTATTTGATATTTCTACGCCGGAATACGTCATCGGCGTTCCTTTTGATATAAAGCCTATGCTGATTTCAAGCCTGACTCGTCCCACTAAAAATGTAGTTATCATAGGTGAGGTTTTTGCCTTCACAAGCGAGGCTAACAGAGCGGGAGACAAATTCAACGTTTCATTTGGCGTCTTTGACGGAAGCTCGTCAATGTTCGTTAAACGGTATTCGCTTGATGCCGATAGTGCCAAGGAGCTTGGCTCAACTATCAAAAACGGAATGGTGATCGCAATAAAGGGCTACACAAAGGATGAGCGAAACGATCCCAGTGAGGTCTTTATGAATTACAGCGATGTTGCTGTAATAAAACAAAGGAAGCGTATGGATAATGCGCCGAAAAAGCGAGTAGAACTTCATCTGCATACAAATATGTCCGCTATGGATGCCCTTATCCCTCCCGACGTAGCAGTAAAGACCGCACAGGCGTGGGGGCATCCTGCCGTTGCTATAACCGACCATGGAAATGTTCAAGGCTTTCCCGAGGCAATGATTGCTGCCGATAAATGCGGAATGAAGGTGATCTACGGAATGGAGGCATATTTTGTTAATGATACTGCAAGCGCAGTTTACGGCAAATACGAGGGTGACTTTTCCGATGAATTTGTTGTATTTGATATTGAGACTACAGGTCTTTCGCCGCTCAGTTGTAAGATAACCGAAATAGGCGCAGTAAAGGTTAGGAACGGTGAGGTTCTTGAGGTCTACAATACCTTTGTAAATCCGGAAATACCGATACCGCCTGAAATAGTCGAGCTAACATCAATAACCGATGAAATGGTGGCAGACGCCCGAAAGATTGACGAGGTGCTTCCCGAATTTCTTGAATTTGTCGGTGAGCGTTTGCTCATAGCGCATAATGCTAATTTCGATATAAGTTTTATCCGTGCAGCGGCTAAAGAGCTGAATATTCCATTTGAAAATGCTTATCTGGATACCGTGGGACTTTCAAGATTTTTAAACAAGGAACTTAAGTCTCACAAGCTCGACGTGCTCGCAAAGCATTATAAGCTTGGGGAGTTCAATCATCACAGGGCAAGTGATGACGCCGAGATCCTTTCGCGCATATTCTTCAAAATGACAGAGCAGCTTTCTGCTATTGACGTTAAAAATTTCAAGGATCTTAACCACGAGTTCAGCACAAGTGCAAATCCGCTGACACTGAAGCCATATCACCAGATAATTCTCGTCAAAAACGCAACAGGATTAAAAAATCTTTACAGACTTATATCCTCAAGCTATCTTTCTTACTATCGCCGACAACCGAGAATTCCAAAAACAGAGCTCGAAAAATATCGTGAGGGTCTTATCATAGGCTCGGCATGCGAGGCCGGGGAGCTCTTTATGGCAGTTTTGGAGGACAGACCGGAGCGCGAAATAGAAGAAATAGTGAATTTTTACGATTATCTCGAAATTCAGCCAATATGTAATAACAGATTTTTGGTCACGGAAGGACGTGTTGCCGATGATGAGGGCTTGCGCGACCTTAACAGAAAGATAGTTGCCCTCGGAGAAAAATACAACAAGCCCGTGGTTGCGACCTGCGACGCGCATTTTCTTAACGACGAGGATGAGATATACCGAAAAATATTGCTCGCAGGAATGAAATTCAAAGATTGTGACAGGGACATACATTTGTATTTCAGAACCACCGAGGAAATGCTTGAGGAATTTTCATATCTTGGAGAAGAAAAAGCATACGAGGTAGTCGTTGAAAATACAAACCTCATAAACGATATGATAGGCGACGTGCGTCCCATACCAAAGGGCTCGTACACGCCTCATATGGACGGTGCAGAGGAGGAGCTACAGGAAAAATGCTGGACACGTGCCAAAGCGATGTATGGCGATCCTGTACCGGAAATAGTTAAAAACAGGCTTGAAAAAGAGCTTACTTCTATCATAAAGAACGGATTTGCCGTTCTTTATATGATAGCTCAACGACTTGTTCACTATTCGGAAAGTCAAGGCTATCTCGTAGGCTCACGAGGATCTGTCGGATCCTCTTTCGTAGCCACTATGGCGGGAATTTCCGAGGTAAATCCTTTGCCACCTCATTATTAT
>CAZSSE010000149.1:0-4182 GCA_964609165.1 uncultured Lachnospiraceae bacterium | reverse complement strand
CGATCCGCACAATCTCGGCGCAGTGATAAGATGCGCCGAGGGGGTAGGGGCGCACGGACTTATCATACCCAAGCGCAGAGCCGTTGGACTTACTCCTGCGGTCAGCAAGGCATCATGCGGTGCTATAGAGCATCTCGCAGTGGCTAAGGTTACGAATATTGCCGCTACTGTCGAGGAGCTTAAGAATAAGGGTATATGGGTGTTTTCCGCAGAGGCGGGAGGCACGGCTTATTATGAGACAGATTTTAACTGTCCTTGCGCTATCGTTTTAGGCAGTGAGGGGGACGGTGTTTCCAATATAGTTAAGGAGAAATCCGATTATATAACCTCTATCCCGATGTACGGACAGGTAAATTCCTTCAACGTTTCGACCGCGGCTGCGGTAATCCTTGCAGAGGTATCGAGACAGCACCGAGCTTAATGCTTTAGATAAACTTTATGGAGGTAATCTATGGAGAACAATAAGGATTCTGCGCAAAATCAAAATATTTCCGAGGTTCTTGAAATGCTCAGGCAGTCCTATTCCGGCGACAGCCCGTCGAATAACGAAATTGATGCTCCGGACACGCCCGAGGCTATGTCTGCCGACGATCTTAAGGAGATGCTGCGGACGCAATACATAGCTGATAAAAATGATTTGTATGAAAGCACTGACAGTGAGACGTATAACATAGACGAGAAATTCCTCGAAGGTGTGCAGCTTGAGCAAGAAGAACCCGATGAAGAAGGCGAAGAAGATTCGGATGAAGAGCCTGAAGAGGCTTTCAAAGAAGAGCTTGAAGAAGTTGAGGCAGAGGAATTTGACGAGCTTGCGTATCTTGATGAGCTTGATGAGGAGGACGACAAGCCTCTCACTGCGGAGGAGATAGAGATGCTCAAACGTTTTTCCGAGGAGGAAAACGATACGGCTGACGAATCTGTATTCTTGGCGGATGAAGATAATGCGGAGCTGACCTTCGACGAGCTTTCAAATGATGCTGAGGCTGAAGAAATTATATTACACTCCATACCGCTTGATGATGCGGAAGAGCTTGATGACGGTATTACTCATGATCTGATAACCGAGAACGGCGGCGATACGCAGACGGCGTATACGCCTATAGATCATATAGATATTGATAATTCCGCTATTGATGAACCTACTGTACGGGAAAATAGTGATGATGAACAGAATGAGCTTCCGTGGTATGAGGATGAAGCTGATAACTTGATTTCGGACAACTCGGTGAATAATGAGGCTGAGCAGCTTACGCTTGCCGAGCAGGACGACGCAGAGTTTGAGACGGATATGTCGTTGCCTGCCGATGATGAGGCTGCGACCGCTGCATCTGTCGGCTCGGATACCGAACAGACCGATGCTCGTGATGACATCGAGGCGGTGCTTGAGAAAATGATAACCGATACGGGGACAGAGCGTCCCAAATATCAGGTGAGCAGTGCAGAGCTATCGCTTCTGATGCAGCTTGGATGCGATGAAGAGATATTTGAGATAGCATCCGACGAGGACATTGAAAATATAGCTATTGCGCAAACACTTGAAGCTATGCCGGAGCAGGAGCACTTTGAGGAACAGGAATTTGGAGCATTTGACAGCGCGGAGAGAAATATCAAGGAGAAAACTCCCAAGGAGGAGCTTGAAGCAAAGCTGATTTCTGTTTATGAAGGCTATCATAAGGCTCGCGGAGGGGCATTATTGCGTCTTATAATAGCTTCCGTAATATGCGTTGTGCTATTGATTTACGATGGATTGCCGTTACTCGGCGTCCATTTGCCCGGAATAATGGACAGAAAGGAATTTTTCTTGTCCTACGTCCTTATAGGCTTGCAGCTGTTTGTTCTTTGCCTTGCTCCCTCGTTTAAGCAGCTTTATGCAGGGCTTAAACGGCTGTTCTCAAAGCGTCCCGACGTGTACTCAATGATATGCTTGCTGGCAATGGCTACCGTAGTATATGATATTGCCATAGCTGCCGTTGAAATAGGAACCCCGCACGTGTTCCATTTCTTGCTTGCGTTTATGATGACTGCGGTCACAGCGGGCGAATGTGTATCGCTTACCATGCAGATCAATACTTACAGATATTTCTTCGGTGAAGTAATAGACGCTGCACAGAACGGAGATGGCACAGAGATAGCGCGTGAAAAGCGTTTTACTCTCAAGAGAAGCTTGGGTAAGAACTCTACAGCCGAAAAAATGTATAGCGGAGGCTTGGATTCAACGCTTGCTGTCTATTATCCTCTTGAGGTCGACTCGGTTGCGGGATATTTCAATGCGATCAATAAAAAGAGCCGAAAGAGTGAAGCTACACTTTCAATGTTGCTTCCGTCGCTTATCGTTTCACTGATAGCGGGAATACTTGTACTGTTGCTTCCAAATATAGAGGGCAGCTTGTGGCTTTGCTTCGGAGTTACTCTGACATCCCTGTTCCTTACGCTTCCCATAACCACCGTAATATCCGGCTGGCTGCCCTTCGGCCTGTTTAACAGGCAGAATATCAAGGAGGGCTTTGCGTTTGCATCGGAGCAGAGCGCAGAGGTATATTCAGACTGTAGTGTATTTGCCTTCAAGGATATGCACGTGTTTGAAAAATGCTCGCCCAAGAACGTTAACCTCGCGGTTTACGATGCCACTGACAAAGACGTTCTCATAGGTTGCTTGGATGCGCTTTATTGCAAAATAGGCGGCCCGCTGCAAGACATATTCTCTATGGGAGAGGGCGGTTCGAATATCGGAGAGTGCCGTTTGCGAAGAATAGCAAAAAGCGGTGTCGAGGCGCAGGTGGGAAATAACTATGCCGTGCTTTTGGGCAACGAGCAATTTATGTCGCGCTACGGTATTTCGTTTCCCGAGGTCAATTTTAAGAACAAGGGAGACGAGCTGTTCTCGGTCTGCGTTTCAATCAACGGACGCGCGAGCGCGAGAATTATCGCCAAGTATAGCGTTAACGAGATGTTTGAGATGCTCGCATATCGCTTGCAGGAGGACGGAATATATTGCGTGCTCGAAACCTTTGATCCCATGATAAGCTCCGAGCTTATCGCAAGACTCAGAGATAGCGACCGTCCGCCTGTCAGCGTTGTGCATTTAGGTATTGACGATCATGAATCAACAAGACGTACACACGGCGACGGAGTGATGTTCGACGTTGACGGAGGAGCCACGGGAGTGATCGCAAAAAAATCAAGACTTAATCTTGTTGTCGCGGCGTCAAATGCCAAACGTATGCGAGCTCTCAGAAGAAGAGCAAATTTGCTTTGCTATGCGCTGTGCGGAGTAGGATTTGCAATATGCTGTCTTAATCTGATATTCAATTGGGCAGAGAGTATGAATGAGTTTTATATACTGATCTATTGGTTGCTTTCAGCGGGCAGTATGCTCGGTGTGATATTTGTATCTCTTCCCGATCACCATAGATTTTCCATGGAAAGTTACAGGTATGAGATGAGTTTAAAGCATGACAGGGCTCAAAAGAAAAAACAAAGAAGAAATAAAAAATAAAAAGAAAACGGAATTAAACAATGAACAAGAATATAAGCAGTGTACTAAAAGTCGTAACAAAGCCCGGAAGATATTCGGGGGGCGAATACGGACAGATCATTAAGGATAAGCAAAAGGTGAAGGCAAGATTTGCATTTTGCTTTCCCGATACTTATGAAATAGGAATGTCCAATCTCGGAGTGCGAATACTGTATGGAGCTCTCAACAGAGAGGAGGACGTATGGTGCGAGAGAGCGTATACGCCGTGGGTGGATATGCAAGAAAAAATGGCGGAGCACAATATTCCGCTTACTGCCTGCGAGAGCGGAGATCCGCTAATAAAATTTGATATGATAGGTTTTACTCTCCAATACGAAATGAGCTATACAAACGTGCTTAATATGATAGCTCTCGCGGGGCTTCCGTTGCGCTCAAGGGATCGCGACGACAGTATGCCGATTATTATTGGCGGCGGCCCCTGCGCGTATAATCCCGAGCCCGTAGCAGACTTTTTTGACCTTTTTAATATCGGAGAGGGCGAGGAGATGCTTCCCGAGCTTTGCCGTCTTTACATCAAAATGAAGGATGAGGGAACCTATACAAAGGAGGCTTATCTTCACGAGGCGGCAAGGACTATTGAGGGTATATATGTTCCTGCATTTTATGATGTAAGCTATAACCCGGACGGAACTGTCAGGGCGTATACC
>CAZSSE010000148.1:0-4206 GCA_964609165.1 uncultured Lachnospiraceae bacterium | reverse complement strand
CAATAATACTCGCCGTCGCAAGGGCGTGAAGTATCTCGCAATCGCCGAAGCGACGCTTTGTCTGCAAATATTTAAGAACTGCGGGAAGAACTCCGCAGGCTCCGCAGGTCGGCGCAGTAACGATGACGCCGCCCGACGCATTTTCCTCACTCACGGCATAGGCATAGGCACAGATAAGTCTGTTTGTTTTTGTTTCCTCGCTCTCATCAATATGCTTTTGCCTGTAAAGGTAGCGTGCCTTTCGCTGAAGCCTGATGCCTCCGGGAAGTATCCCCTCCTCTGCAATACCGCGCTTGATAGCCTCCTGCATTACCCTCCATACCTCAGAGAGATAATCCCATATCTCACGCCCCTCACATTCCTCAACGTACTGCCAGAGACGCATATCGCGCTCGCGGCAATATGCGGATATTTCATCAAAGCTACGCATGGAGTAGACAGTTTCGTGCTCCGCAGAGAGCTCACCGTCCTCGCAGACCTCTCCGCCGCCGACGCTGTAAAAGCGCTTGTGCGCCATCTGCTCTCCGTTGCGATATGCGATAATATCCATTGTGTTTGGATGCACGTCGGTTTCTGTTTCGGCGTCAAAAATTATATTGCATTTGTGCTCGGCAAATACGCTGCGCACAGCACTGTCGGTCATATGACCCTTGCCGGTCTTTGCAAGCGAGCCGTAGAGTATTATTTCATATTCATCAGCATCGTTAAATTCATAAAGAAATCTCCTCGCCGCCGCGATCGGTCCCATCGTATGCGAGGATGACGGCCCGTTACCGATCCTGTATAAGTATTTAAGTGATTGCAATTTTATATTCTCCTATCAGTTTAATTCTTTAACCGATTTTGGTTCACACAGGCTTCGCCGCAAATCGTTGTTTACACAGATATACGTTGACACATCGATCTTGTTTGTAAGTATGTAAAAATATATAATTGTCTTTTCTTTCAAGGCGAAATTGATCTCTTGTACCGAGCACACGTGTTGTTCCTCGCCGTCCAAAAGCAATTTTTCCGTAATAAACAGGGTTATCTAATATAAGTTTAACTAAATGCGGTGTAAAAAACTCATATTTATTGTTACCTCGCAAATTCTTTTCATTATTAAGAAACTTTGCAACTCCCGCAACGCCTAATTGCGTATGAATATATTTATCAAAAATAGTTTTTACAGCTTCAACTTCATCCTCGGCGATTTCCAAATTCCCATTTACCGATTTATAACATTATGGAGCAAAACAGCCATTCCATTTGCCCTCTTTGGCTTTCTGTTTCCGTCCCTCCATTGTTTGAACTAAAATATTTTCTCTTTCAATTTCAGCAACAGCCGATAAGACAGAAATCATCAGTTTTCCGCTATCATTGGAACTATCTATACCGTCCTCGACGCATATCAAATTAACGCTGTAATCCTGCATCTTTTGGAGCGAAGAAAGGACGTCGGCTGCATTTCTGCCGAAACGAGAAAGTTTAAACACCAAAACAAACGATACGCCGTCTTTATTATTTTCTATGTCTTCTAACATTTGCAAAAATTCAGGACGTCCATTGATGCTTTTACCGGATTTTCCTTCATCGCTATACTCTCCGACTATCGACCAATTTTGATACTCCGCATATTTTCTCAACTTATCAATCTGAGCATCTAAACTATAACCGTCAACTTGCATGCTTGTCGAAAGTCTTGTGTAAGTATAGCATTTAACTCGTTTAATCATTTCTTCGCCTCCTTATTTTTATTTTTCTTTTCCTGCGTTTTTTCGTCGAATTCTATTTTTTCGGCATATTTTTCAATAAGCCTCGCCAACACATTAACAAATCTCTCGATTTCTACATATTCGACCTTTTCTCTGGCATATATTCCTTCACAAATTTTGCGTCTTTTTATTCTACGCACTAATACCTCCTCAAACTTAAAAAAATAAATTCAGTATTAGCACTTTTTTACCAATACTATTATAGCATATTTTCAACAAAAAATCAAACCATTATGGCAACTTTTATTTGACTTTTCCACAACTTTTTGATAAACTGTTATTGGGTGATTAAAATGAATGATTTTTCTATTAGAGAACATATATGAGTTTTATGTAATACCACATCAAGCTCGACCTTGTGCCCGAACCTTCTTCGCCGCCAGCACCTTTGCCCGCAAGTGAAAAGTCCTGACACGGCGTTCCGCCGATAATTAAATCGATGTCGTTCGGCAACGGCACGTGTTCCACGTTCTTCAAATCGCCGAAATTTTTGTTCTCGCTTTCTTTATGTATCGCACAATAAGAACGGATTACGGCTTTGTCTATCTCGCTGAAGAACGCAAGTTCATACGGAATACCGAGCATTTTCAGTGCCTTTTCGGGTGCGCCGATACCCGTGCATACAGTCGCTACCTTTAACAAGAATCCACCTCCCCAAGTCTGAATTTGCACACGTCATAAAATTTCTTTTCTATCTCGAAATCAATATACCGTCTGCCCGACAGTTTTGCCGCAAGCGGCGGCGTTCCGCTGCCGGCGAAAGGATCAAGGATCAAATCTCCATCTTTCGTACTGTTTCGTATCATTCGCATGATAAAATCCAGCGGTTTTATCGTCGGGTGTCCGTATTTCCTTTTATCCTTTGCGTTGATCGGTGCAAAATAAACCGTTTTTGCATCCTCATAACTTGCGGGACTGCAAAATCCGCCTTTTCTGAAATACAGTACGTATTCTTTGTCCGTCAGATATTTATTGCAAAAGGTCGGCATAGCGTTCGTTTTGTTCCAAATCAAAATGTCGTATTTGCATTTTCGTTCTTTGACGAAATAATCCAAATAAAACGGGATCTGTTTGCCGTTGCACCAGATATAAATATTGATCTTATCCTGCAATGCGGTCATAAGGTCTAAAAACTCTCTCGTAATGCCTTTGGTCAGATTTTCGTTTGCAAGTTCGTCAAATGCCCCCTGAATGCTTTTGGCAAGCTCGCTGTGTCCGCCCGCTTTCGTATTCGGCATATCGTATGGCGGATCGGTCAGTATCAAATCGACCTTAATGCCTTCTTCTATCATTTTTCGCATACCTATAAGCGAATCAAGATGATATACTCTGTTAAGCTCCGTCATGTAACCTCTCGATATTGTTCAAATGCAGATCCAACAGTTGTGCCAAAAAATCCTTGTCCGTTCGCAAAATTTCGTTTTTGAAATACCGTTTCCAAAGCCCGTCCAATATATCGTCAAGTTCGCTCATTTGCAGATACCAATCGTCGCAAAGAACGGCGTTCGTGATATAAATGACGATTTCTTTATAAAAAGTGATTTTTAATGAATGATTGAATATGTACCATTCACCCTCTTTCAGACACTCCGCAACGAACAGTTTGTATTCTTTACGGACTTTTGCGATCACTTCGTGTTTTATTTGTTCTGTGTTTTTTATTTGCATACTCCTCCTCGCTTTTGATTTGCTATTGTTTTTATTCCGCCTCCGTTTCCGACATCTTTTGCTGTTGCAGCCTTGCTTTCATACCGTAATAGGCTTCCGCAATCGACTGATACCGAACTTCGTGCGTTTGTGCAAATTCCTGTACCGCAGTGATCTGTTCGTCAGTCAGTGAAATGCTGTCGCCGTTTTCGGGATCGTATCCCATAAAGATAAGCGGTCCGCCGAGTACGTTCTCATGTTCAGGCACGACAAGATTTGCGTCCATTCCGTTGAGCAGATATTCTTCATTACAGGCAATATCTATATCCTCACGGTCGGGCATCTGCGTAATCTCGTATAAGCCTTCGACAATACCTTGAAACGCTTTATAATCGTTTGTAATTTCTCGTACCTCGCAAGGCTTATTGATCTCTTTCACAACCACTTTAATTTTGTTCTCTTTCAATGATAATCCTCCTTTTTATATTTTTAGTTTAATAAAACGACACGATATTATATATTTTATATTTCCGTATTACACAAAACTATTGACAAGAATGGTTTTATGTGCTATAATTGAGTAAAATCAAAATTAAGGAGAACCTTTGTATGATTAAACGCACGAAATATTTAAGCAAAATCATTCCGTTTATAAATAAGCCGCTTATTAAAGCGTTGATCGGCGTTCGCCGCAGCGGTAAGACCGTACTCTTAACGCAAATCAAAGAGCATTTGATAAATAACGGCATTGACGAAGATCAGATTTTGTATATCAACTTTGAATCGTTCGCCTATAAAAAATTTC
>CAZSSE010000147.1:0-4226 GCA_964609165.1 uncultured Lachnospiraceae bacterium | reverse complement strand
TCCTTCACCTGTCTTCATCTCAGCGATACGTCCCTGATGCAAAATAATACCGCCGATTATCTGAACACGGAACGGACGCTTGCCGAGCACTCGGTCATCCGCCTCACGTATCGCCGCAAATGCGTCGGGCAAAATACCATCAAGCGTCTCACCCGCCGCGAGCCTCTTCTTCAGAATATGCGTAGTATCTGCCAGTTCCTCGTTAGTCATATCCGCATATTTGGGGGCAAGTGCTTCTATATAATCAACCACCTTAACGAGCTTTTTTAACTGTCTTTCGCTATAGGTTCCGAAAATCTTATCTCCAAGTCCCATTATATGTCTCCTTCAAAACATAAATATTCATTTTATTATACCTCATTTCAGTAAAAAATTCAATAGCTTTGCGCAAATCCCCATTTACCTAATTGTAAATTTTTATACCTGATGTAAAAAGGGCTGCCTAACTTAGTAAGCAACCCTCTGTTTTTACTTAAGCGCCTTGCTCTTCCATTTACCAAATCGGTAGAAGATAACGGTAAGCACTGCGCCGAGCACCCATGATGCAAGGAGAGATATTTGTATACATTCCTGTCTGCCGTAAGGAAGCTCTGCCGTTCTTGTAAGATAGGATATACCGTATGCCACGGGAACGCGAATAAGCACTGTCGTAATGAGGGAGATCCACATAGGAGTCATCGTATCTCCCGCGCCACGCATAATACCCGAAAGGCTTTGAGTAACCGCAACGGCAATATATCCTACCGCAAGTATAAGCATAAGCTGATAGCTGAGCTCAACAAGCGATGCGGTATCGGTAAATACGCTCATCAAAGGCTTTCCGAAGAAAAGTATGGCTGCGGTTATGATAGTCGAGCATCCGACCGCAAGCCACGTTCCCTGCTTTGCGCCCTTACTTACTCTGTCGTAATAGCCCGCTCCGACGTTCTGCCCCGCATATGTAGTAAGCGCCGTGCCAAACGAAAAATTAGGCATCATAGCAAAGCCGTCTACACGCATAATAACCACGTTAGCGGCAATAAATTGCTCGCCGAAGCAGTTCGTCAACGACTGAACTACTATCATTGCCGATGAGAATATCGCCTGCGTAAGTCCCGAGGGAATACCGAGACGGATAAGCGTCTTTATATAGCTTCCCTTGGGCTTGATATATGAAAATCCGAAATCAAAATGAGATCTCATCTGGGCAAGCTTAACAAAGCAAAGTATCGCCGATACCACCTGCGCGATAACCGTTGCAAGCGCAACACCCGCAACGCCCATACCCACAGAGGCAACAAAATAAATATCGAGGACTATATTGATAACTGTCGCTACAAGCAGATAGATCAGCGCGGAAATTGAATCTCCGAGTCCCCTCAATATACCGCTGAGAATATTATAATATGCCATTCCCGCAATACCCACAAGATATATCAGCAGGTAATCGGCACATCAATCGATTATTGTATCGGGGGTATTCAGCATCAAAAGCACCGGTCGAATAAACGGAGATGCTATAAGAATTAGTCCTACACACGCAATAGCGGTGACAGTAATACAGTTACCAACGGTATAAGAAAGCCCTTCTCTGTTTTTTGCGCCGAAATATTGGGACACCATTATGCTTGCTCCCGCGGAAATTCCGATAAACAAAACGAGAAGCATATTAACTATAGGACCTGCGCTTCCAACTGCTGCCAGCGCATTATCTCCTATATATTTGCCGACTACGATACTATCAACGGTATTGTAAAGCTGTTGAGCTATATTACCTATCAGCATAGGTACGGTAAATGCGACGATGCTCTTCCACGGAGCACCCACGGTCATATCAGTTGGAGTGTTAAGTCGCTTGATCGCTCGGGAAAATTTTGACACTGTTTATTCCTTTCTTTTGGCTTCAAATATAATTTCTATAATTTCAAATTTTTTGACGTTTTAATATGCACATTCCACAGAGATGTTGCTATTATAGTTCCAATTATCATCCTTGGTTATACGCTCCCATTCCTGCTCATTGCCCTTGAAATAAAGCGTACTTATATCACAAAATCCGAACGCATAAGTATGGATGTCCTCAAGCGCAGCAAAAACGGTAAGCTCCTTGAGTGCCGAGCAGCGGAAGAAAGCTCCGATGTCGATGGTGTTCATACTTTGTGCGCAGGTAAAGCTCGTAACCGTTTTGTCAATAAGCACGTACAACACTGTTTTATCCTTATCGTAAAGAGCGCCATTCTCTATGATAAATCCAGAATTTTGCTCGTGTAGACATATCTCTCCGCTAAAGCCCATAAATTGGCTGATATAGAAGAAATCGCCCTGTGCAAGATTAAGCCGCCTTGCGTCGGCGCTGTCCCGATACCCATAGCCCGCATTCATCGTTCCGACCAATTCAAGCGAGCGGCCAAATGTAAGCTTTTGAAGCGCTCCTTGGGAAGCGGTACCAAAGCTCTTATTCGCAAGCTCGACTGTCGCATCGGGTATTGCGTATTCCGTGATCGCACTTCCGAGAGGATACTGAACGAGAGTATAAAGAGACTTTGTAAACAAAACCCCGTCTCTTGAGGTATACACGGGATTATCCTCATCGACAGTTATGCTCTCAAGCGTTTGAAGCATAAGTGCGCTATCCCATATAAATATAACGGTTTCGGGAATACTGACCGATCTTACTGCCGCGCCTGTAACCTTAATGGTATCACTCTGCAAAAGTCCATCCGAAATAGCGCCGATCGAAATGACCTCGTACCTTACTCCCTCATACGTTACCGCTTCGGGTATCGAAAGTAAGGAAGCGTTGGCGACACCAACAAGCTGAACGGCGTTATATCCGACTATCGCATACTTAAGTCCACTGATCTCAAATGTATCTCTTAGCATCGGCATATCAAAATCGGCGGTAGACACTGACACGTCGGGCAGCTCGTACAGGCGGTTAACAACATTTTCAGCAGAGAGATCGAACGGGATGTGATTCTGTTCAAAGCCCATGCTTGACGAGGATGTTATCCAAGGTCCGTCTATCCACGAAACGTTTTCTGTTCCGTTGACGCAGAAATAATTGTATGTTATTCCCCACATCCAATCGGGCTTATCATCCCACGTAAGATCAAACCAATACCACTCTCCGTCGTCCATCTTCACCATATTCCATGCGTGGTTCTGATTTTGCGAGAGTCCCGTAACGTATATATTTTCCACCTCGCAGTAATTGAGCAGCAGCTGGAAGGTCTTTGCATAGCTTTCACATACACCGCTGTTTTTCTCAAATACTCCAAGGATGTTGTGAGCCCACAATGATTTTTCGGGTGTCACTCCGTCGGCTTCATATGCATAATCAATATCAAGGATTATTGCGTCGTGAAGTGCAAGTGCTATACGGTATGGAGAGCTTTCTCCCTGCACACCTGCCACATAGGATTTGACCGCTTCAAACACAAGCTTATTATACTCCGCACGATCCGAGCCCTTTACGTAATCCGCCTCGGTGATAACACATATTTTTGTATTTTCAACATCGTATGCAAACTGTCCCGAATACCAATAGTACAACGGATGGTCGTGACGGAAGAACGACCATACTACAGTCGCTTCTTCAAGCGTCAGACCGTAGTCGTTATAGTTAAACATATCCACAATGTAAAATCCGCTGTTGCTTACGGCATTTTTAGAGCTATCTGTATGGAAGCTTTTACACGACTCGGCTATACTGTTATATAGCCGCTGCATAGCCGCGCCTTTCGAAAGCTTCGCAAGAGACTTATATCCGTAATCGCTAATGTATCTGTCAGTATTGGTATATCCCGTAGGAAATACCGTCTTCTGTTCAACTAAAACTACCTTACATACCGCACATTTTACACCGTCGGTAAGTCCCCATTCGTTCTCGGTTGCCGAATAACCCTTTATGACCTGCTCTGTATGCCCCAAAGCACCGATAACCTTCTGCTCTACAAGAACCTCGCTGCACTTCTTGCATTTTTTACCCTCACTCAAGCCAGATTCTGTACAGGTAGCCTTTTTAGCAGTAAGAGTAATCGTGGTTGTATGCTTACACTTAAGGTCACGAATATTTCCGCATATGTTACAAACGGCGTCCTCATCGTTGTCATAGGTATGACTTCGCAACGTAACCAACGTCTGAGCGACAATCACGGTTCCGCATGCCTTGCAGTGCTTGCCTGCGGTAAGTCCTTCTTTTTTGCAGGTAGCCGCAACCGCAGGATCATCAACGACCGATATAT
>CAZSSE010000146.1:0-4254 GCA_964609165.1 uncultured Lachnospiraceae bacterium | reverse complement strand
CTCTTACACGAGCGATCGCTTCCTCCAATGCTTCTACACTGTCTACGGTCTGGTAGGTTCTGAGTTCCATTTTTATGTCCTCCTAAAAATTATTTACTGATTTGATTGTTGAGATATGCGAGGGATAACGCTAAATTTTCTTGCTTAAGAAGCACTCCGTTCGGCACCCTCAGAGTAACGGGGGCAAAATTCCATATTGCCTCAATTCCGCTTTCCACGAGCCTGTCGCAGACATCCTGCGCCGAGCCTTGCCCCACCGTGATGATACCGAGCTTTACGTAGTGTTCCCGACAGTACGTTCCAATATCTCTGATAGGCAATATATCCTTTGCACCCTTATTCAGTGCCGTTTCGTTGCAGTCAAAGCCTGCAATGATCTTTACTCCGAAATCCTCGAAGCCGTCGTAATCAAGAAGTGCTCTGCCAAGCTTTCCCGCGCCCACGAGAACTGCATTTGTCAGCCTCTCACACCCGAGATGGTTTTCAATGTCGGTAATCAATTTGTCGGTTTCATAGCCGATCTTCGGCTTTCCTGCGCCGCTTACCGCCGCAAGATCCTTCCGAACCTGAACATCACCGAGCGATAATGCTCTGGCAATTGCGGTTGCCGATATTGTACGCTGCATTTCGGGTAAGCTCCTCAGATATTCAAGATACTTCGGAAGCCTTCCGAGCGTAGCCTTTGGGATAGAATATCCGTTCATTTGCCACCTCCTTGCTGAACTGTAAATATTTTAACACAAAACCGGCTTTTTGGGAATAATTAAAATGTTATATCGGTATTATATATATCGATATACCCATAATCGATAAATGCCTTGCCGATAAAAAAGAAAGGTCGCCTCTTCCTAAAGCGACCTTTCATCAGATGCCCTGTCTAAAATGAGTGCCTTTGATGATGGGCTCGGGCGGACTCACCGTTATGGACGCGGACAACTGTATGGTTGGTGTAAATATTTTACCACTTTATTGTTTATTTGTAAATTACCAATTTATTATAGCCTATTGTCTATATTGATATATCTTACCTCGAGAGAGCCTCGTCAATAGCCTTTGCTGCAGTCTTTCCCGCGCCCATAGCCGAGATGACCGTAGCCGCGCCGGTAACAGCATCACCGCCGGCATATACTGCATTTCTTGATGTCAAGCCGTCCTCGTTAACAACGATACCGCCCCAACGGTTCACCTCAAGTCCCTCTGTGGTGGACTTAATCAGCGGATTGGGAGAGGTACCAATAGACATAACAACAGTGTCAACGTCAATGGTAAACTCGCTGCCTTCAACCGCGACAGGACGTCTTCTTCCACGCTCGTCGGGCTCGCCAAGCTCCATTCTGACGCAAGTCATTCCCTTAACAAAACCGTTTTTGGGATCCCTTGCATCATCGGGATTATTATATCCGAGGATTTCGGTAGGATTGCAAAGCAGGCGAAATTCAATTCCCTCCTCCTCTGCGTGCTCTACCTCCTCGCGTCTTGCCGGGAGCTCATCCATCGAACGGCGGTAGACGATATATACCTTTTCCGCGCCAAGTCGAAGCGCAGTTCTCGCTGCATCCATAGCAACGTTTCCGCCGCCTACAACCGCAACCTTACCGCCCTTCATAATAGGCGTTTCGGGGTTATCAAGATAGGATTTCATAAGATTGCTTCTCGTAAGGAACTCGTTTGCGGAGTAAACACCGTTAAGTGCCTCGCCCGGAATACCCATAAAGTTGGGCAATCCTGCACCCGAGCCTACAAACACAGCCTCATATCCCATTCCAAAAAGCTCGTCGATCGTCAAGGTCTTACCGATAACTACGTTAGTCTCGATCTTAACGCCAAGCTTCTCAAGAGTTTCAACCTCCTTTGCTACGATCTTCTTGGGAAGACGGAACTCGGGTATACCGTAAACAAGCACGCCGCCTGCGGTGTGCAAAGCTTCAAATACCGTTACATCATATCCCTTCTTAGCAAGATCGCCCGCGCAGGTAAGTCCGGAGGGACCCGAGCCGACGATTGCCACTCTATGCCCGTTACTTTCGGGCTTTACAGGTTCTTCTTTACAAAATGTATTATGCCAATCAGCAACAAAGCGTTCAAGGCGACCTATACCTACAGACTCGCCTTTTATTCCGCAAACACATTTGGATTCACATTGTGTTTCCTGCGGACAAACTCTACCGCAAACAGCCGGAAGAGAGGACGATTTTGTTATGATCTGGTACGCGCCTTCAAAGTCACCCTCTTTGATCTTGTTTATAAACTCGGGAATGTGGATCTTAACGGGACAGCCCGCAACACAGGGCATATTTTTACAGTTCAAGCATCTGTTTGCTTCGTCG
This sequence comes from uncultured Lachnospiraceae bacterium, assembly GCA_964609165.1. Taxonomy (GTDB): domain Bacteria; phylum Bacillota; class Clostridia; order Oscillospirales; family CAG-272; genus HGM12713. Next base: position 1,927 of record CAZSSE010000146.1, on the reverse strand, counting down.
ATTGCCTGCTCCTCGGTATAACCGAGCGCAACCTCGTCAAAATTGTGAGCACGTTCGAGAGCATCCTGCGTTGGCATCTCGTTTCTTTTTAGACTCATATTTGCCTTTGCCATTTAGCGTACCTCCTTTTTGAAAAGATTACAAGCTGATTCATAAGCGTGACGCTCAAATGCGCCGTACATTCTGCCTCTTGACATTGCCTCATCGAAATCGATCTCATAGCCGTTGAAGTCGGGCCCGTCAACGCAAGCAAATTTTGTTACCTTCTTACCGTCAACATTGAGAGTAAGTCGGCAACCGCCGCACATTCCCGTGCCATCGATCATAATTGGATTCATAGAAGCGGTTACGGGCGTACCAAACGGTCTTGCCGTCGCTACAACGAACTTCATCATAACGAGGGGACCGATAGTGATAATCATATCAAACTGCTCGCCGTTTTCAAGCATCTCCTTCAGCGGAGCAGTTACGTTACCGTGCTCTCCGTAGGAGCCGTCATCGGTCATAATTCTGAGAGTGTCCGAGCAAGCTCTGAACTCATCCTCAAGGATAAGAAGATCCTTATTTCTGAAGCCGATAATGCTTGTTACGTCAGCCCCCATCTCGTGAAGAGCCTCGGCAATGGGCATAGCGATAGCGCATCCAACGCCACCGCCTACGATGCAGACCTTCTTAAGTCCATCGAGATGCGTTGCTACACCGAGAGGACCAACAAAATCCTGCAAACAGTCACCTGCTTCCTTGTGAGAAAGCTTTTCGGTCGTTGCGCCGACGATCTGATATATAATTTTTACAGTTCCTTTTTCCTTGTTCACACCTGCAACGGTCAGCGGAATTCGCTCGCCGTTCTCATCTACACGAAGAATGATGAATTGTCCGGGACGAGCCTTATTTGCCACGAGAGGTGCTTCGATCTGAAGCTGAACCACCGTGGGATTGAGTATCTTTTTATCAACTATTCTATACATTTTTATTCTCCATTTGCAAAATGGCGATCACCGACAGATCGATAACCGCCATTTTTATTTTTACGAGTTAGCCGTCATTAAAAATCAACTTCGGTGTCGTAATAGCAACACTTGAGAAGCTTTTCCATCTGCTCAACGGAGATCGCTCTCGGGTTGGAAGCGGTGCAAGCGTCTGCAACTGCGTTCTTTGCGATCTCGGGAAGTCTCTCGAGGAAGATATTCTCGGGAACGAAGCCGTTCTCGCAGGGGAGGCTGTCAAGACCGTAGTTCTTGATGCACTGAGGAATATTGAGCGCATCATTCATACCACGGAGATAAGCGATAAGGTTTGCTACCTTCTCATCGTCATTTGCTCCGCCAAGACCCATGTAGTCAGCGATTACGCCGTAACGCTTCTTTGCGGTCTCATCCTTCGCATTGAATGCGATAACCTTGGGAAGATACATAGCGTTTGCTGCGCCGTGGATAATGTGTGCGCCGAGATCCTCGAAGATAGCGCCGGTCTTATGAGCCATAGAGTGAACGATACCGAGGAGTGCGTTGGAGAATGCCATACCTGCAAGGCACTGCGCGTTGTGCATGGAAGCGCGCTTGGTCATATCTCCGTTGTAGGAATCAACAAGATTGTCCTGAATCATCTTGATCGCAAAGATTGCAAGAGGATCGGTGAATTCGCAGTTAGCGGTGGAAACGTATGCCTCGATTGCGTGAGTCATAGCATCCATACCGGTGTGAGCGGTGAGCTTCTTAGGCATGGTTTCTGCAAGCTCGGGATCAACGATTGCAATATCGGGAGTGATCTCAAAGTCAGCGAGAGGATATTTGATACCCTTCTTATAGTCAGTAATAACGGAAAAAGCAGTAACCTCGGTAGCAGTACCGGATGTAGAAGGAATCGCAACAAAGCGAGCCTTCTTGCGGAGCTCGGGAATACCGAATACTACGCACATTTCCTCAAA
>CAZSSE010000145.1:0-4260 GCA_964609165.1 uncultured Lachnospiraceae bacterium | reverse complement strand
GATATACGGTAATCAATATAGACGGTTGGCGGATCCTCGGAATAAACGTAATGGGCACGGCTCTTATGGAGTCTCTTGCCTGCCCCTTTGCCACAGTAGACCATATACTTGAACGCGAGGCGGGAGCATACGATTTTGCGGTTATGGATATACACGCCGAATCAACCTCTGAAAAGCTTGCTCTTGCGCATTATTTCGACGGCAGAGTACAAATAATGTTTGGAACGCATACCCACGTGCAGACCGCCGACGAGCAGATGCTCGCGTGCGGCAGTGGATATATCACCGATCTTGGAATGAGCGGCCCCGTTGACGGAGTTATAGGCGCGGACGCGAAGGCGGTCATCGAAAGATTTCGTACAAAAATAGGTGCTCGGCTTATGGTTTCAGGCGGCAGGATAGAGGCGCAGGGCGCGCTGTTCGACCTCGATACCGATACCAACAGGGTAAGATCGGTAGCACGTATAAAATTCTGATTCTACGCAGAGGAATCTATTATGGATAACAATTTGAACAGCTATTCAAGCGCAGCGCTTGCTTATCTTGGAGATTGCGCGCTTGAAATATGCGTGCGCGAATATCTCGTCCGCGAGCGTGGGCTTGCTTCGTCAGCAAAGCTAAACAGTGCCGCACTTGATTTCGTTCGCGCGCCAAAGCAAGCGGAGGCAATGAAAGGCATACTTCCCTTGCTCACCGAGGAGGAGGAAGCAATATTCAAGCGCGGACGCAACGTCGGACACACAAATACCCCCAGATCCGCTACAGTATCCGAATACAGATCAGCTACGGGAATGGAGGCTCTCTTCGGTTGGCTTTGGCTTGCCGACAAAAAAGAACGCATAAATGAGCTTTTCCGCGCGGCGTATAAGCTCGATCAACAGCAATAAAATTAAATTATAAACACGGAGGAATAAAAATGACAAATCCCGTAATTAAAATCACAGTAAAGGGCTTTGGCGATATGACCGCCGAGCTTTATCCCGAAAAGGCACCCAAGACGGTCGCTAACTTTGTTCGGCTTTGCGAGGAGGGCTTCTTTGAGGGGCTTATCTTTCACCGCGTGATCAAGGGCTTTATGATACAGGGCGGCGGATACACCGAGGATATGGAGCATAAGGATGCAGACTCTATCAAGGGAGAGTTCAAGGCAAACGGCTTTATGCAGAACGACCTCAAGCACACACGCGGTGTTCTTTCAATGGCGCGTACATCCGATCCAGATTCGGCATCATCGCAATTCTTTGTAATGCACAAGGATGCACCGCACCTCGATGCCCAATACGCAGGCTTTGGTAAGCTCACCGACGGCTTCGACGTTCTCGACGCCATTGCAGCTACCCCCACAGGCAGCTACGGTTGGTATATGCAGGACGTTCCGAAAAACGCAGTAGTAATCGAAAAGATAGAGGTTTTGAGCAAATAAGCAAGTACGAAAAAATAATAAAAATCCACCCGCTATAAGGTGCTGTTCTTCACTAAGAACAGCAAAAGCCAGACAGTTTCGGCTGTCTGGCTTTTGCTATATGGTTTTGAGCTATGCCCATTGTGAATTTGTCCGATCAAATGCGATGCTCGCGCTTAATTCTTTTCAGAATGTAGCATAAAGTCTTTTATAGTAGCCTTTGCATAATTATATCGTAATATTTTCTTTCTTTCTCTATGCCGATATAATTTCTACCTAAGTTTTTAGCTGCAACCAACGTAGTACCACAGCCGCAAAAAGGATCTAATACAGTTTGACCTTCAATAGTAGTCATACCAATTAAATACTCCATCAATGCTACGGGTTTTTGGGTTGGGTGCAAGCCCCGATCTGTTTTTTCAGCCTTGCATTTAATGATATTCGAACAAACTTCAATACCTGTATTGTTCAAATGATTATCTTTGATATACTGCTCATTATAGGCACCCACATTATGCTCTTTTATGTTATCCGTCAGTGTTGTGCCTATTTCGTAAGGCTTCATAAACCACAAAATTGGCTCAAACAACGGTCGCAGATTGCCAAGCTTCCAACCACTCCAAAGCTCTGCATTGTATGTGTCCCCACGTTTATCAAAAACAACAGATACATTCTGTGCTCTATGCGCCGCTGAATCTTTTTGCCAAGAGATCATATCCTTGAAGATAAAACCTGCATCCTCAAATGCAGAAACACAACGATGAGCATATCTTCTTCCGGCGAAAATAAAACAACTCGCACCCGGCTTTAAAATCCTAAAACATTCAGGTGTCCAAGATAAGCACCATTGATAATATTCTAATGGAATTTTTTTGTCTGCTTCAGACCAACCATTAAGGGGCTTTCCTCGTTTACTAAATACCGAGGATTGTTCTTGAGCAGGGCTTTTCCCCAAAAGTGCTGAATTTGTATTACTATGAATAACATCCCATTCGTCATAAGATATGCCATACGGAATATCCGATACAATCAAATGAATAGAATTGCTATCTATGTTTTTTAATTCTTGACGAGAATCTCCACATATGATTTTATTCATTTCGCACCTCACTCCAACGATTTAATGAATGATTTAATCGATGAAATGCGTTCTTCCAATTTTCTTGATTTAATCAGTTCCGAAACCGCCTTTTCTCTTGAAAATCCCTTTATGATGTTTATTTCAGCATCAATATGTTGAATTTCACAATCGCCGCGTTTGGCAATATCTACTTTACAAGACCTTAGTAATTCTTCAAAATCTTGAACGTTCTTTGAAATTCTATCACAAACAAATTTATCGATATAAGGGAATAAGCAATTCTGTCTGTCAGCATACGCGATTTTGCTATCCCTTTCAATTCTTTTTGGAGCGTTCCATATTTGTTCCAAACTGAGAGAATCGGTTTCTACAATATCATTTACTAACAGGAAAAGGATATGTTCCCAAGACAACAAGCATACGCTGTTATCCAAGCTTGACGAATAAATTTGACTATTAACGCTCGGATATTGAAAGTAAGGTGATACCAACAAAGCAAAATCGTGTTCCATCCCACGCCAATTGCTTAAAGTGGATATTTTGAAATCCTTTTGATTTTTTGCAGTACGGCTCATTCTGAAAGTTTTTGCATCGGCTACCAAGGTATATCCGTGTATGCTTTCTGCAATTATATCGGCACTGTTACCTCTTTCGGATACCGCTTTAGACTTTAATCCCAATTCAACAAAACATCTCGATAAAATCACATCAGATGCTTTAGAGTATAGTTTTTCTTCTGTTGAGCTTGCATCAATCGACTCTGGAATAGTTCCGATTTCTCGGACAATATTTATTAAACTTTGCTTTGTTAATTTGCTAACTTGCTCTGTTAACAGATTGGTTGCGACGGGAAAAGTGTTATTTTTAGATAAAGCATTTATATTTTTAACAAATCGTTCAAAATCGCAATTCATAAACTACTCCAACTAACGGTTATACTATACACAATAATTTTATTATATTTTTGTTTTGTTCAAGCTATATACCACTAAGAACATCACACAATGCAGTTGAATTTTATTTTTACTTTTTGGGCGTAACCACAATTCCCGTAAGATATTCCTTATAGGTCTTATCGGTGATAAAGTCCTCGTTGTTTATCATAGGATTTTCAATGATTCCCGAGCCGTCACCCTCTGTTACCGAGAGAAGAGCGTTGGTGGTATCGTTATGGAAGTTTACTCTGGGTGTTCTAATAACCGAATTGAACTTGCCGTTTACCTTGAACGCATTTTCAACTCCGCCGCGGCTCGTGTACCACATAATGTAGGAATTGGTGTAGATGTTGCGCGAGCTCGACTGCATAGAGAATGCGGTGCAGAACTGGTCGCTGTAGCAAATGTCATAGTAGTTATCATTCCATCTGTCCATAAACGCAACGCTCGTAAGGAAGTTTTCCTCCTCTGCGTTCTCGCCGCTGTAGATGTAAAGCGGATGGAGATTACGGAATATATTTCCGCCGCTATCAGCCTGAATACCTACGTGAACGCTGGCTATTCTCATATTGGTAACTGTATTATCGTGTCCCTCAAGAAGCACTCCGATAGAGGTCTTGGAATTGTTACCAACTACGTTTACACTGTGAATATCGGCATCGGACGAGCGGTTATTTGCGCCCCACTTAATGTGAATACCGATCTCTGTATTCTTGATAGAAACGTGGTGGATCGCGGTCTCACGTCCGCTGTCTATCGATATACCGTTAGCCTTTCCGTTTCCGTCAACGATACCGCCCTCAAAATAATAGTTACTTCCGGGGGTATATATATCGTTATAG
>CAZSSE010000144.1:0-4269 GCA_964609165.1 uncultured Lachnospiraceae bacterium | reverse complement strand
GGCGTCGTTATAGAGCTTGGCGGCGAGGACGCAAAGGTGATATTTTTCGTCGGCGGCGTTGATGAACGTATGAATGGCTCATGCGCGGGAGGTACGGGAGCCTTTATCGATCAGATGGCTGTATTGCTCGATATGACCGTGGATGAAATGGATGCGGCAAGTCTTTCAGCAACCCGTATCTATCCTATTGCCTCTCGCTGCGGCGTGTTTGCCAAGACAGATATTCAACCGCTTCTCAATCAGGGAGCAAGCAAGGCAGACGTGGCAGCGAGTATCTATCAGGCTGTGGTAAATCAGACCATTACGGGATTGATCCAAGGTCGAAAGATAGAAGGAATGGTCATGTTCCTCGGAGGGCCGCTATATTATTGCCGCGGACTTCAGAAGCGCTTTTACGAAACGCTGAAGCTGACGGAGGATACGGCTATCTTCCCAGAATACGCGCTTTATGCCGTAGCGATGGGCGCGGCAATGGCTGCAAATAATGCAGAACCGATCTCTTTAGAAGAGCTGGTAGCGAAAATAAGTACCGAGACAAATCAGGAGATCGGTCTGTCTGATCGCCTTGCTCCCTTGTTTGTCAGCGAAATGGAATATCACGCATTCCTTGCCCGTCACAATAAAGCTACAGTTCCAAGCCGGGACATCGAATCATATACAGGCAGGGCGTGGCTCGGCATTGACAGCGGAAGTACCACGACGAAGCTCGTGCTGATCGCTGAAGATAAGTCAATTCTCTACTCTTATTATAGCTCCAATAAGGGCAATCCCGTTGAGCTTATCAAGGAGCAGCTTGAGAAAATCTACAGCCTTTGCGACGACAGAATTACGATCACGGGCAGCTCTGTAACCGGATACGGCGAGGATCTGGTAAAGCACGCATTTCATATAGATGAGGGTGTGGTAGAGACGATCGCACATTATACCGCGGCAAAGCATTTTCAGCCGAACGTGGATTTTATTCTCGACATCGGCGGTCAGGATATAAAGTGCTTCCGCATACGAAACGGAGCTATTGACAGTATTATGCTTAACGAGGCGTGCTCATCTGGCTGCGGCTCGTTTATCGAGACCTTTGCAAAGGCTATGGGCTATGACGTGGCTGAATTTGCACGGCTCGGCATTTTGGCGAACGCTCCCGTCAATCTCGGATCACGCTGTACCGTGTTTATGAATTCCTCGGTCAAGCAGTCGCAAAAGGACGGAGCGAGTGTTGAGGATATTTCTGCGGGACTTTCGATCAGCATAGTGAAAAATGCGATCTATAAGGTCATACGCGCATCGTCTCCCAAAGAGCTTGGCGAGCACATTGTCGTACAGGGCGGTACCTTTTATAATGACGCAGTACTTAGGGCGTTCGAGCAGGAGCTTGGCTCGCTTGTCGTCCGTCCGTCTATTGCGGGGCTTATGGGAGCATACGGTGCGGCACTTCACATTATGCACTGTGAAAGCAGCACGATACTTACAATGGAGGAGCTTAAGAGCTTCGCTCATGATTCCACCACCACGGTCTGCAAGGGATGCACCAATCACTGTCATCTGACTGTCAATTGCTTTTCCGACGGTCAAAAATTCATATCGGGCAATCAGTGCAGCAAGGGGCTTGGTATAAAAGAGAGCGAGCCTCTTCCCAATCTTTACGCTTGGAAACGTGATCGGTTCAACGGACTTACACCTGTAGCAGGCAGGCGTGGAAGGATCGGTATTCCGATGGCGCTGTCGATCTATGAGTTTGCCCCGCTTTGGCACGCTTTGTTTACATCTCTCGGCTTTGAGGTCTGTTTTTCAAAGCAATCCAACAGAGCAACGTATGAGAAGGGACAGTTCACCATTCCCTCGGATACCGCCTGCTATCCCGCTAAGATCATGCACGGGCATATGATAGAGCTGATGAATGACGGAATTAAAACGCTGTTTTATCCCGGACTTACATATAATGTTGACGAGGGCGCATCCGACAACCACTACAACTGTCCTGTGGTTGCTTATTACGCAGAGCTTCTGAACGGAAATATGGAGGAGCTGAAAAATGTGCGATTCCTGTATCCGTATCTGTCTCTTGATTCCGAGGAAAGTCTTGTGCGCACTTTGTATCCCTGCTTGCACGGGCTTGACGCCACGATCGGTAAAAAGGAGCTGAAAAAGGCGGTAGCTGATGGCTTTGCCGCATATGAAAAATATAAATCGGCGCTGAAAAATGAGGGTGAAAAAGCACTTGCATATGCAAGGGAGCGTGGCAAGCGAATTATGATACTTGCGGGCAGACCCTATCACATAGACCCCGAGATCGGTCACGGAATAGACAAGCTTGCATCAAATCTTGGCTTTGTTGTCGTAAGTGAGGACGCGGTTTGCCATCTTGCGCCGACGCAGTACGTAAAGGTGCTCGATCAATGGACCTTCCACGCGCGCCTTTACCGTGCCGCAGCCTATGCGGCGGAGCATGAGGACACCGAGCTTGTTCAGCTTGTCTCGTTTGGATGCGGAGTAGATGCTATCACGACCGACGAGGTGCGCTCCATTTTGGAAAAGAATAACAAATATTACACACAGATCAAGATTGATGAGATCACAAATCTCGGCGCAGTTCGAATCAGACTTCGCAGTCTGCTCGGAGCACTTGATGAAAGGAGGAAGGATCATGCAAGATAAGACATACATTCCGTTTACAGAAGAAATGAAAAAGGATTATACTATCCTTGTACCGAACATGCTTCCTATGCATTTCAAGCTGATCGCCAAGATCATGAAGTCCTATGGCTTGAACGCCGAGCTGCTCGAAACGACAGGACCGCACATTGCCGAAACGGGACTTAAATATACGCACAACGATACCTGCTATCCTGCGGCTGTCCTTATCGGACAGTTTATCGATGCCTTGCAGTCGGGTAAATATGACCTCAACAAGACCGCGCTTATTATGTTCCAAACGGGCGGCGGCTGCAGAGCGTCAAATTATTTACCTCTTATCCGCAAGGCAATAGCAAGAGCGGGCTTTGGACATATTCCCGTTATCTCCTTCAGCTTTTCGGGACTTGAAAAGCACCCTGGCTTTAAGCTCTCTGTACCCATGGTCTTGAAGATGGCATACGCTGTGCTTTATGGGGATATTATTATGAATCTCGTTAATCAGGTTCGCCCATACGAGAGGGAGGAGGGCGCGGCGCAGAGGCTTGCCGATGAGTGGATAGACAGACTTGGCAAAGAGCTTGGCGTTGGCGGGCGGCTGCGTTATAAGAACGTGAAAAAGAATTATAAATTGATCGCCGAGTCCTTTTCCAAAATTCCGATTGAAAAGCGCGATGCAGTAAAGGTCGGCATTGTAGGCGAGATATTTGTAAAGTATTCGCCTCTTGCCAACAACGAGCTTGAGCGTTTTCTGATACGCGAGGGCGCAGAGCCGGTCGTGCCGGGATTGTTCGATTTTGTACTGTTCTTCTTCTACAATGAAATTATGGAGTATAAGCTTTACCGCCATCATAAAAAACGGTATCAGGTGTGCCGTATGGCATATCCCATACTGTGCAAAATGAAGGAGCATATGTCGGATAGCCTGAAGGAATACGGCTTTGACGGGATGACACCCTTTAAGGACATCGTGCGTATGGCAGATAACGTGATACATCATGCCGTAAAAATGGGCGAAGGCTGGCTATTGACCGCGGAGATGATTGAGCTTGCTCACTCGGGCTGCAATAACATCGTTTGTACGCAGCCCTTTGGATGCCTTCCAAATCATATTTGCGGTAAGGGCATGATGAAGCCTATCAAGGAGATATGTCCCAACGCAAACATCGTAGCAATTGATTACGATGCAGGCGCAAGTCGTGTAAATCAGGAAAACAGACTTAAACTGATGCTTGCCAACGCGAAAAAGAAGACGGTGAAGAAAGATGATATTGAAGAGCCTGCGCAAAACGACAGGGAAGACGAAAAGGTTACGGTATAATAAAGATCCATACCGTACATTTTAATGGTCTCGATTTTCTTTCCCATTGAATATTTTAAATCAAAATATGGTATAATGGTTTAAACGGTTGAACAAAGGCGGTGATACCTTGCAGGATGTCAGAAAATTAGCAGAGGAATTTAAGTCGTGTCAGAGGATACTGCTTGCACTCGGTGATGAGAACCGTCAGCATCTTATTCTTGAAATGATGCAGATGGGCGAGTGCGGCGGTGTGCGTGTTGGTGCGATCACAGAGAGAACCAACCTATCCCGTCCTGCCGTGTCACATCATCTTGGGATACTCAAGGATGCAGGACTTG
>CAZSSE010000143.1:0-4273 GCA_964609165.1 uncultured Lachnospiraceae bacterium | reverse complement strand
GGGTACTACAGGTCAGGGCAAGGGCGTTATGCTTTCGCTTAAAAACATCTGCTCGGATATGGAGCAGGGTATGTATAATTTCAATATAACCGAAAGAACTCTCTTTGCTCTCCCACCTCACCATACCTTTGGCTCGACCGTAAACTTTGTAGGTCACTTTGCTCAGGGCTGTGAGATTTACATTTCATCGGGTCTGCGCTATATTATGGATGAGCTTAAGACCTTCAAGCCCACTCACCTTATTCTCGTTCCCCTCTTTGTAGAGACCTTCTATAAGAGAATTATGTCGGCTGCCGAAAAGAGCGGAAAGCTTGAAAAGCTTCAGTCGGGTATCGAGCTCTCCAACAAGCTTCGCAAGGTCGGAATAGATATGCGCAAAAAGCTCTTCGGTCAGTCGGTGCTATCCAACTTCGGCGGCGAGCTTCAGATGATCATATGCGGAGGAGCTGCGCTCAATCAGAATATTATTGATTTCTTTGAGAGTATAGGAATTGTTATCCTCAACGGATACGGAATAACCGAGTGCGCTCCCCTCGTCTCCTGCAACCGTAACGAGTACAGAAAAGACGGCTCGGTCGGTATGCCGATCATCGGCGGAGAGATAAAGATCGATGCTCCGAATGAAAATGGCGAGGGCGAGATCTGCTATCGTGGACCGAACGTAATGCTCGGATATTTTGAAAACGAGGAGGCTACACGCGCAGCTATCGACGATGAAGGATTTTTCCACACGGGAGACATCGGCTACGTTAATCCGGTCGACGGCGATCAGTGGCTCTATATCACGGGAAGAATTAAAAACCTCATTATCCTTTCCAACGGTAAGAACGTGTACCCGGAGGAGCTTGAATGTGATATTCAGGGCATATGGGGCGTTAACGAGGTAGTTGTTTATCAGGGTGTTTGCAAGAATAATCCCGAAAAAGAGGTTATCGTCGCTGAAATTTATCCCGACTATGACGGCTTCAAGGCTAAAGGTATAAACGATATTAAGTCTTATTTTGAAGCCGAGATCAAGAAGATCAACGACCGTAACGTCGCCTATAAGTTCATCAGCCGCGTAAAGCTCAGAACCGAAGAATTTCCCAAGAATACCTCCCGTAAGATAACAAGATTTAAGATCGACAAGAGTATTGATTAAATCAGTTTTATAAAAGCACAGGAATTTTCATAACAAACAGATAAAGCCTTCCCGGCTCGGGAAGGCTTTTTATTATTCTTTATTTCTTGTTTTCCAACGCTTCGCCTACAGCAAAACACACTTGTCGGGACACGGGTGTCTCCGACAAGTGTGCAATCAGATCATTTTTAATATAAGGTTAAATTACTCCTCCGCTTCTTCCTCGTCCTCGCTCTTTTTAACCTTAGTAAAGTTAACGAGCTTCTGACCGTCGGCAAGGCGCATCATAATAACTCCGCCTGCGGCTCTTGAATACGTAGGTACTCCAGAAACAGGTGTACGTATAACGGTACCGGAATCGGTAATCATCATAATATCGTCATCGTCGCTTACGCTTGCAATACCGCAAAGTCTTCCTGTCTTATCCGAAATATTATGGCATTGAACACCAACTCCTCCGCGGTGCTTCATCTCACGGAAATCAGAGAATGGTGTGCGCTTACCGTATCCGTTTTCGGTTATGGTAATAAGACTTTCGCCCTCACTGACAAGCGCTACGCCCGTAACGTAGTCGTCGCTGCGCAGAGTGATACCCTTAACTCCGCGAGCGGTTCTGCCCATAGGACGAACGTTTGCCTCGATAAATCTTACAGCGCATCCGTCTGCGGTAGCAAGGATAAGGTCACATTCGCCGTGAGTATGCATTACGAACACGAGCTCGTCGCCCTCGTCGAGATTAAGAGCTATCTTACCGCCCTTGCGCTGATATTCATACTCGGAAAGAAGTGTACGCTTGATAACTCCTTTCTTTGTTACCATAGTCAGATATTCGTTCTCGGCAAATTCCTCAATGCTTATAAGCGAGGTTATCTTCTCGCCCTGCTGCATTTCAATTACGTTTACTATATTGGTTCCCTTTGCAGTCCTCGACGCCTCGGGGATCTGATAAGCCTTGCGCATATGCACCTTTCCGAGGTTGGTAAACAGCAGAACGAATGAATGGCTGTGAACGGCGGCAACCGTGTCGATAAAGTCGTCCTCCTTGGTTGTCATACCGATAATTCCCTTTCCTCCGCGGTGCTGAGCGGTATAGGTATCTGCCGGCAAACGCTTGATATATCCCGCCTTGGTAAGTGTAATAACACACTCGTGCTTCTCGATAAGATCCTCAAGATCAATATCGTCGGTTGCGGGAAGTATCTCTGTTCTTCTTTCGTCTCCGAATTTGCGCTTGATCTCGCTCATCTCGTCCTTTATGATCTGCGCGATCTTTTCGGGATCGGCAAGTATTCCCTCAAGCTCTACTATAAGCGCGTGGAGCCTTGCAAGCTCCTCCTCGATCTTCTCACGCTCCATACCCGTCAGCTTGCCGAGCGTCATATCGACTATAGCCTGTGCCTGCGCATCGGAAAGCTGACGCACGTTACCAAGCTCGCTCTCATATCCGTCCTTATAAGTAACCGTAAAGAACTCATTCATAAGGCGTTCCTTAGCCTCGGGAATTGACTTTGACGTCTTCATTATCTCAACTATTCTGTCGATATTATCGGTAGCTATATGGTAGCCCTCGAAAATATGAGCCTTCGCCTTTGCCTTCTCAAGATCATAATTTATTCTGCGGTAAATTACCGATTTCTGATGCTCTATATAATGGTCGAGGATCTGCGGAAGAGAGAGTATCTTCGGCTCGTTGTTTACAAGCGCGAGCATATTGACAGCGCAGGTGCTTTCAAGCTCGGAATACTTATAAAGCTGATTGAGTATTACCTGACCGTTTGCGTCGCGCCTGTACTCAACGACGATACGCATACCGTTTCTGCCCGACTCATCGCGCAGATCGGTAATTCCCTCAATTCGTTTATCCTTATGCAGACCTGCGATGGTCTTGCAGAGCTCACTCTTGTTTACGCCGTAAGGAATCTCGGTAAAGATAATACGGTGCTTATCCTCCTCGATAGTCGCCTTTGCGCGCACCATTATACGTCCCTTACCAGTGGTGTATGCTTGTACTATACCGTGCGAGCCGTAGATAGTCGCATACGTCGGAAAATCGGGACCCTTGATGTACTCCATAAGCTCGGGAACGGTCGACTCGGGATGGTCCATACGGTATATCGTCGCGTCGATGACCTCACTAAGATTGTGGGGCGGAATATTTGTAGCCATACCGACTGCAATTCCCATAGCTCCGTTTACAAGAAGGTTCGGAAAGCGCGAAGGAAGCACCTTTGGCTCGCGGCGGCGGTTGTCGAAGTTCGGTACGAAATCGACTACCTCCTTTTCAAGATCAGCCATAAGCTGATCGGAAATCTTTGCCATTCTCGCCTCTGTGTAACGGTAAGCAGCCGCGCCGTCGCCGTCTACCGAGCCGAAGTTTCCGTGACCCTCGATCAGCGGGTAGCGATAGGAGAAATCCTGCGCCATTCTTACCATGGTACCGTAAACGGCGGAATCTCCGTGGGGATGGTAGCGTCCAAGCACGTTACCGACAGTCGTCGCCGACTTGCGGAAAGGCTTATCGTAGGTCAGATTATCCTCGTACATCGCATACATAATACGGCGCTGACCGGGCTTCATTCCGTCGCGTACATCCGGAAGCGCACGAGCCGCTATTACCGACATTGAGTACTCGATAAACGACTTCTTGACCTCTTTTTCCATTTCTACGTCAAGTATTTTTTGATCTTTATATTCTATGCTTTCGTTTTCCACTTCTTTTTCCTTTCGCGGTAGGTTAGTTAGTTTTGTATCGTCTTTTTATACCATCTATGTCAAGCGAATGAATATGCTTGCAACAGATCTTATACTTTTCAACAAATCATAAAAAAATATTTCACACAGCATTTTCGGCTTAGTAACACTAAGCTTTTCGACAAAATTCCCTCAAAGCCGCACTTATTCGAGTGAATTATTAGAGTTATCAACACACTTTTCCACAAGGTGTGGAAAACCCAACAGTTTTTTTACACTCATTTGAAAGCGACTTGTATTTTTCAACACGCTGTTATATATCGAGATTTTCAGCAAATTTTGCGTTCTTTTCAATAAATTCACGTCTGGGCTCAACACTGTCTCCCATCAGTAATGAGAACATCGCGTCGCACGCCATAGCATCCTCAACAGTGACCTTAAGAAGCGTTCTCTTCTCGGGAT
>CAZSSE010000142.1:0-4302 GCA_964609165.1 uncultured Lachnospiraceae bacterium | reverse complement strand
TAAAGCATAGTCTTCCATAGCCGGATAAAGTATCTCCTCAACCGAGCGTGAAAGGCGGTGGATCTCATCGATAAACAGAACATCGCCCTCGGCAAGATCGGTAAGGAGCGCGGCAAGGTCGCCTTGCTTTTCAATGGCAGGGCCGGATGTAATACGGATATTTACACCCATTTCGGTTGCTATGATATTGGAAAGCGTAGTCTTGCCGAGACCGGGAGGGCCGTAGAGCAGCACGTGGTCAAGGCTCTCGCCTCTCATTTTTGCCGCCTCAATGTATATCTTGAGATTTTCCTTTGCTTTTTCCTGACCTATGTAATCATCAAGCGTTTTGGGACGCAGGGAGGTATCCGTATCGCTGTCCTCGCGAGTATATGAGGTGGTAACTATTCTGTTCTCAAAATCAAGATCTTCATTTTCAAGCATAAGCAACCTCCATTATTTCATAAGCCTTTTGAGAGCAAGACGTATTATCTCGTCAAGCTCCAAGGATTCGGTGTCGATCGTTTTAAGAGCGGCAGACGCCTCATTGCGTGAATAACCAAGTACAGCAAGAGCGTCCTCGGCATCACGGCGTTTGGTAGAGCCGCCGAGAACGGTTGCAAGCTCATCGTCCGCGCTGAGATTAATATCGGCATCTGCAACGGCTTCCTTTTGAAGCTTGTCCTTAAGCTCGAGTACTATTCTTGCAGCGGTCTTGGGACCAATTCCGTTTGCCTTGGCGATTGCCTTTTTATCGTCTGTGCATATAGCTATAGCAAGCTTTTGTGGAGGCATTTGTGTAAGTATAGAAAGTGCTGCCTTGGGACCGACTCCCGAAACCGTTATAAGCATTTTGAAGGATGAAAGCTCCTCCTCACTTGCAAATCCGAAAAGCTCGATGTCGTCCTCGCGTACTGCTAGATAGGTATACAGCTTTGCGATTGGTGCTGCGCTTGCATTGAGCTGTGGGGACAGTGAGGCGTGAGTGTTTCCCGAAATGGTAAGCTTATATCCCACTCCGCCGACGTCAACCACGGCAAATGTCGGTTCAAGATGTGCAAGCCTGCCGTTTATATAATAAAACATTTATTCGTCCTCCGTAGAAGATTGATTATCATTTGCGTCAAGTGTGTCAAGACAGTCGAGATCCTCAAGCTCCCAGAAATCGTCCGATAGCTCAAGCGTATAATTTTTAAGCAAAGTTTTCTTAAGAACAAGGTCTGCGGCGCATATCAGAATAAAAGCAAATATTCCGATTATTGAGATGACTATACCGACCTTATATATATCCGGCATATATTTCAACTCAAGCGTATGCTCACCCGCGTTTTCTATGTCAAATGCCATAAGTGCGTCGAGTGTCTCGTATATTTCAACCCGTTCACCGTCAACATATACCTTCCAGCCCTCGTCATAAGGAATAGTGGTGAGTATCATTTGTTCGTCGTCAGTTGTACTGATATTGCCGAAAAGGTGATCGTCCGTCGATGCCGTATTTATCTCAAACTGAGGCTTAGCGAGCATTTTTTGCATAGCGGTGCTATAGGTATCTTCATTGAAATACCAAAGGAATGAACGATTTGTATAAAAGTTTATGCTGTCATCCTTGGAAATATAAAAGGTGATCCTAATCTCACTTCCTTTTTCAAAATGCCCGAGAGACAGTATGTGGTCGCTATTGCGTTCAAGAAATGAAACTCTGTCGCCGGAGCCCACTCTTACGTTAACCGTTCCGGGTATACCGGCGGAATTAGGATAGAAATAATAATTGCCCGTATACGGCGCGGTATAGGTAAAGCTGAACGATCCCTCTGACTTTTCCGGAGAGGTATATCTGAGCTGCGTAGCAAGCTTTACCTCCTTGCAATTTCCGCTCTTAGCCGTAAGTCCGCCTATCGGCTCAAATACGTCCGCAGCGGCGGTATCCCCGATCATAGTGGAAAGCAAAGCATTGTATCGCTCAAAGACGTTGACGTATGATTCTGTATCCGACATATCGAACGACCGAACGCCGTCGGACACTCCGTATGCCAGAGAGAGCGAGTATGGATTTTTGTAAACATTGTAATTGGTGTCGCTGATCTCCTCTACCTTTTCGTATATGAAGTCAAGCGCGGTTGAGCTCTTGTTGTCTATAACGTATTTTATTCCGAGAAGAGAGTCGCCGAGGGGCGTACCGCCTCGGTACTGTGAAATATGTGCGCGTGCATTGTAGCCGAGGTAGTGTATAAACTGTATTGCATCAGCGTTAAGTGTCGAGGTGGAATTTGAAATACCTCTCAGGGCGAGCGCAAAGGGAAAATTGTATCTTTGAAGCTCACCTGATGTGCGTTTTTTCTCGGCTCTGTAAAATCCGTCGTCATACTCCTTGAGAGCTTCTACAGTAGGACGAAGATCACCCACAAAATTCTGATAGCTCGAATATTTTGTAAATGCCACATCGTCATTGATCTTTATAAAGCAGACTACGCCGTTGCAAAATACCTCAAGGCAAACGATTGCCGCAAGAACGGCAGAGATGCAGTGCTGCGCCTTTTTTGAACGTAGACGTATCTTGAGACACAGAATAGCAAGAAGTGCTATCGTAAAGAATATCGAGAACCAGATGCATCCAAAAGTAAGAAGCCTTTTGTCTGAATTGATATAGCTTTCAAACTCGAATTTTTCTGCTACGGCAATAAAAAGCACTATAAGTGCACATATCACAAGCAAAAATTTTTCACCCGCCTGCCGCAGATTCCCAAATCCCTTGTAGGCTATGGTCAGTAAAACAAAGCACAAAAGGAAGCTATAGCGCCCGTTTAGCCAGTTTGGCGTTGAAAATCCGTGCCATATAAGATCTATCGGAGAGACTATAAAGGATATGAAAAATATTGCAATAAGGGCACCGGAGAGGATCTTTTCACGGGAGCTTATCTTTTTTGCGGTGAAATATACGGGAAGAAGAATAAGCGTCAGAAGACCGCAATATACAAAGGGAAGTCCCACAGGCTCGAAGGTATCGTATGCACCGGGCAGAAATTTAGTCAGGAGATCTATTATTTCGAATTGAGATTTCAAGGACCAATCGGGGGATGAGAATTCTGACTTTCCAAAACCAAGCGAATAGTATGCGGCGACGAGCATGAATGCCGCAATCGCGGCAGATATAATGGAAAAAACGGCAAACCGAGTGCCCGCGCGCACGAAATGAAGCTTTTCTCCCCTTGGATTTATTTCTTTAGGAGACTTGGAAAAATAGTAGTAGAAGAAAAACAATACGGCAAATATGCATAGCATATATCCCATATAGTAATTGCTGATGAGGATGAAAGTCAGCGATATGGTATAGAGCTTATATCTTCTGTTAAGTATAAGCTGCTCTATACCCAACGCCATCATAGGAAGCCAGATAAGCGCATCTATCCACATCGTATTGCTTTGCTGGCACACGGCATATCCCGACAAAGCGTACATAACCGAAAAGGTAAGTATGACTATTTTTTTCGGGGCTCTTGAATGTCGGTGAAGATAATATCCAAAGCTCAGTCCGCAAAGACCGGACTTTACAAGCAGAATTGTGAGGATCGCCTCTTGTATTCTGTCCTGCGGAAAAAGAGCAACGATATATGAAAGAGGGCTTGCGAGGTAATATGCGTACATTCCCATAAATTCTCCGCCGAGCGATCGTGAGAACGAGTAGAGCAGGCTGCTTGCGTCACCGTATATGAAATTACGAAGTCCTTCAAAAAAGTAAGCATACTGAGAATTGAGATCAAGAACGAGCGGAGTTCCTTCTCCAAATGGGTGCAGCCCGCGTGTGAGATATATACCGAGTATCAGCACAAACGGAGTTATAAAGCAGAAAAGCAAATAAAGTCTCGGTGAGAGATAAAGCCTCTGCTGAGCATTTTTGAGCCAACGCTTAGGATGAAGTGGAATATTGAATTTGGATCTCTTATGCAGGGTGTCTGCAATTATATTGCGATCATTATTCATGCTTTGCGTCCTCCTCGTTCCATAAAATCTTTTTCGTAGCCCGTTCAAGCTTTAGTCTGTCCACATCCATATTTCGCTCGCATCCTAAGCAGATAACGCGCATTATTCCTCCAACTCTAAGAATTTTAAAATTATTAGAGCCGCAGGGATGTGGCTTTTTCAACTCGATAACGTCACCTACGCGATATTTGATTATATTCATCTTAAAGCAGATCCTCGCTAATAAATATTTAATATTATTTTATCATATTATCAATAATTTGTAAATATATATTATAAATTTTACAAATTAGTAAATTATGTTTGACTTGCGAAGGAAAATGTGATATAATGTAGTTTGGATAT
>CAZSSE010000141.1:0-4304 GCA_964609165.1 uncultured Lachnospiraceae bacterium | reverse complement strand
GTGTTGAGCATCGGAAAAGAGGCATTCTACTGTTGCAGAGGACTTACGAGTATTGTGATTCCTAACAGCGTGAAGAGCATCGGCAGAGGGGGATTTTATGGTTGCTTAGGACTTGTGAGTATCAAATATCGTGGTAGCGAGGCACAATGGAATAACATATCAAAAGGCACCGACTGGGATCGCGATACCGGAGGCAATCACTATACCATAACCTACAATTATACCGGCGAATAAATCAATCTATAAAACCGCAAATTATTAAAATAAGCCCTCGAGCGAGGTTTCACAACTCGCTCGAGGGCATTTTTGCAGCAGACCGCTTTCGTCTACTATTATTAAAATCCCTTTTTCGCACCGATCAGTCTTATGAAAAGCTTGCGCAAAAGCTCGAACGGGAACACCAACAGCGCAAGCGCAAGTGTGACAGCAAGCTCACGAGGCTGTAGTGGGGCGGTACGAAGCAAGGCTCCGCCGAGATAGACGAACAGTAGCTGAACTCCGAGAACGAGTGCGATGATAGATATAAACGCCTTGTTTTTTGAAATACCCGAAAGGAGCGACAATCGGTCTGTGCGACAGTTGAAGCAGTGAAAGACCGATGTAAATATAAACAAAGCAAAGAAGGCAGTCAGCAGATATATGTCATCGACGCTGTCTCTGAACATACGAAGTATTTTTGGAGAGCGCAAAAAGAATATATACAGACCTACAGTGAAAGCTCCCGAGCATATGATCTGTCCTATCATATATCGGTTCAGTATCGGCTCGTCGCGTCGCTTGGGCTTTTCCTTCATATAAGAGGCAAGCGGCGCTTCTCCGGCAAAGGCAAGACCTCCGAGAGTGTCCATTATTATATTGATCCACAGCATCTGCACGACTGTAACGGGAGAATCGTATCCGATAAACGGACCTATCATCGATATTCCGACGGCGCAAAGATTCATCGTCAGTTGAAGCGTAATGAATTTTCTGATGCTTTTAAATATCGTTCTGCCGTACAGTACAGCCTTGCCGATAGAGGAAAGATTGTTGTCGAGTATTATAATATCTCCCGCCTCGCGCGCTACTCCCGTACCGCTGCCCATTGCAAAGCCAATGTCGGCACGCTTGAGCGCGGGGGCGTCGTTTATTCCGTCGCCCGTCATACCGACAACGAGATCCATCTCCTGCGATACTCGTACCAGACGGCTTTTGTCGGTCGGAAGTGCTCTTGCAAGCACCGAAAGTGTGGGGAGAAGCTTGCGAAGCTCCCGATCGTCCATTTTTTCAAGCTCGTCGCTTGTAAGCACGGATGGATGCTTTGAGGACAGTATTCCGCAGCTTTTTGCAATATGCTCGGCGGTATCCCGATTGTCGCCTGTTATCATTACGACGTGAATCCCTGCCGAGTCAAGCTCGCTGACTGATGCCCGCGCCTCATCGCGCAGCTTATCGCAAAGCGTCAGAGCGCATACAAATGTAAGCTCGCCAAGTGTGTTGCCGTGAGGCATGGCGTCTGCCTCTGCTATACATAGAACACGCAACCCTGACGAGGTTAATTTGCTTATCTGCTGCATAACGTCGTAAGATACGCGCGAGAAGGGAACTATCTTACCGCTTTTGCTGTATGAATAGCGGCAGGTGTGTATCAGCTTTTCGGGCGCGCCCTTGATAAGCACTGTCGAGCCATTGCCGCAAATACGTGCGGCGGAGTATTTATATGTGCTGTCAAATGCTATTTTTTCCTGCGCCGTGTAGCTCTCCCTATTCGTGTCTGTATATCCCATTACAGAAAAAGACAGTGCGCGCTCGGTAGAATTTCCCCCAAGCACATCGTCGCCGGATATGGTAGCGGCGGTATTGTAAAGCGCGTTGAGTTCATATAACCTGCCTATCTGTGGGGCGCTTTTTTTCAATGACGGAAAGCTATCCGAAAAAACGGCTTGATCGCGGTCTGCTATAAGGATCGTGCCAACGCTCATTTTTCCCTCTGTCAGCGTTCCCGTTTTGTCTGTGAACAGTATATTCATGCTTCCTGCCGCCTCAATTCCCGTTGGCTTACGCACAAGAACGTTGTCCTTTATCATTCTGCGAATATTAGCGGATAGCACTACGGCGATCATCATTGGAAGTCCCTCCGGAACCGCCATAACTATAACGGTAAGTCCGAGCATAAAGGCGTGCAGAAGATGCTCAAGCGAATAGCGCAGATCGCGGAGCTTTCGCACTGTAAGCTCAAGTGAAAAGCCGCTATCTATTACAAATGTGTTGAAAAGATAGGCGAAAGCAACCAAGATTGCCGCAATATACCCAAGTCTGCTTATTTGACGCGCAAGCCTTGTGAGCCTCAGCTTCAGAGGACTTTGACGGGTATCTGTGCCTACCTCGTCCGAGATCTTGCCGAGAAAGCTATTCGTGCCCACAGAGAAGACCTCAAGCTCTCCCTCGCCCGAAAGTATTGCAGATCCGCGAAATACCGCGCTTCTTGATGAGGGCGTTCGTGTGAAATCACGGCTTCGACATTTTTCCACCTCACGGCTCTCGCCCGTAAGCATTGATTGATCGAGGCATAGCTTGCCATCAATAACAAAGCTGTCGGCAGGTATCTGCTCTCCTGCGCTTACACGCACTATGTCACCTACTACAAGCTCCTCTATGGGAAGCTCGGTCAGCGTACCGTCACGCCATACGCGAAAGCGTGAATGTGAGCATTCCTCCTCAAGCTTACGAAATGCCGCCTCGCTTCCGCGCTCGGATAGCGTGGATATAAGTGTAGCTAAAAAAACCGATATAGCTATTCCGACAGTCTCTATAATATCGCCGCCTCGAAAAACAAAAAAGAGATTGACTATGAGCGCGCCGAGAAGTATTCTGATAACGGGATCCCCGAGATTTTCCAAAAATGTGCGGATAAAGCTTTTGCTTTTTGCTTCGGCGAGTGTGTTGGCTCCATGTTTTTTACGCGATTGCTCTGCTTGCTCGGAGGTAAGGCCCCGGATCTTTGTTTTTGTACTTGCTTTCATAGCCTCTCCTTTTCTTGTGCGGTCTTCCTTTAATGTATATGAGCGAGAAATAAAAACAATGCAAAAAGACAGCCCGGAATGTTTTTGCAGTCTCGGAGAGTATGTTGAAAAAAGAAATACGAGAAGTATTGTTATACTTCTCGTATCGAATTACAGATATTACCGATAACGGTTCACTGTTATATTAAAACTTTACAACGTCGTCGTTGCTTGAATTGTTATCGCTCGGAGCATCGGCAGGCGGATTTTGCTGATTTTCGGAGTCCTTGCGTGCCTTTTCCGCTTCCTCACGGCGCTTGCGCTCTGCCTCAAGCTCTGCGGCGCGCTTACGGTCGTTCTCCTCGCGGCTTCTGCGCTTCTTTGCCTCGGTCATTTCCTCAAGCTCCTCAAAGGTGGGATTACCGTCCATAGCCGCAGCGAACTGCTCGCCGTCCATTATCTCATTCTTTATGAGGAACTCTGCGATAAAGTGAAGCTTATCGATGTTTTCGTTAAGAATTCTCTTTGCGTTTTCGTAAGCTCCGCTGATAATATCGTGTATCTCGGAGTCGATCTTTGCGGCTGTATCGTCGGAGTAGTCCTGTGAACTCGAAAAATCTCTGCCGAGGAATACCTCTCCGTGATCGTTGCCGAATGCACGCAGACCGAGCACGTCACTCATACCGAGCTTTGTTACCATTTGCTTTGCGATCTTGGTAGCACGCTCAATATCATTTGATGCTCCGCCGGAGACGTCACCGAAGATTATTTCCTCAGCCGCACGTCCGCCGAGCAGCATTGCGATCTGCTCCTTAAGCTCATTTTTATAAACGCTGTACTTATCCTCTGTGGGGGGATTGAGCGTATATCCGAGAGCATTTCCGCTGGGAACAATGGATATTTGCTGAACGGGATCCATAGCGGGCAGAACGTGCGAGATGATCGCGTGTCCCGCCTCGTGATAAGCGGTGTTCTTTTTTTCGCGTTCCTTCATCGCTCTCGACTTCTTCTTGGGTCCGGCGATAACGCGAATGAAGGCGTCATCTATATCCTCCATACCAATAAGGCTCTTTCCGCGTCGTGCGGCAAGCAGTGCCGCTTCGTTAAGAAGGTTGGCAAGATCTGCACCCGTAAATCCAGAGGTTGTCTTGGCTACCTGAGCAAAATCAACGCTCTCCTCAAATGGCTTGCTTCTTGCGTGTACCTTGAGTATCTCCTCGCGTCCCTTGATGTCCGGACAATTCACCGTGATCTGACGGTCAAAACGACCGGGACGGAGAAGTGCGGGGTCAAGAATGTCGGGACGGTTGGTAGCGGCAATGA
>CAZSSE010000140.1:0-4322 GCA_964609165.1 uncultured Lachnospiraceae bacterium | reverse complement strand
CTATCATACAGGAGATATTGCATGGTGCGACGAGGACGGCTTCCTCTGGTACGTAGGACGTGCTGATGACGTCATCAAGTCCTCCGGCTACAGAATCGGACCGTTTGAAATTGAAAACGTAATAATGGAGCTTCCATACGTTCTTGAGTGCGGAGTTTCCGCAGCACCCGACGAGATACGAGGACAGGTGGTCAAGGCGAGCATCGTTCTTGCTAACGGACAGCAAGGAACGGACGAGCTTAAGAAGGAGATCCAAAACTACGTCAAATCCCGTACTGCGCCGTACAAGTATCCGAGAATTGTAGAATTTCACGAAAGTCTTCCCAAGACTACAAGCGGAAAGATCATAAGAAAAAAGCTTTAAAAGCGGAGCTACCGTTAAAAAAGCAGATTGAAAGATGGTAACTATGGAGCATAAAAGATTAACGCTTTTTGCAGGACATTACGGAAGCGGCAAAACCAATATTGCCGTTAACTATGCAATGCGGCTGGCAGAGGAAGGCAAGAATGTCTGTATCGCCGATCTTGATATTGTCAATCCGTATTTCCGAACAAAGGATAGCGAAAGTGAGCTGACGGAGCGTGGAATCAGCTTGATTTCACCGCGCTATGCAAATACCAACGTAGATCTGCCCGCGCTTCCGGCAGAAAGCTACAGGCTCGTTCAGGATAAGTCGGTCTTTGGCGTTGTCGATATTGGCGGTGACGACCGAGGAGCTTATGCTCTCGGTAGATTTGCAGATGCGATCAAGGCAGAGGGAAATTACCGTATGGCACTTGTTATTAATCGCCACAGACCTCTTACCTCTACCGTGGAGGATACGGTGGAGATCATGAGAGAAATTGAGGCGGCGTCAGGAATTAAGTTTAACTGTATAGTAAATAACTCGAATTTGGGCGTTGAGACTACGGCGGCGACCGTGCTTGATTCGGTTTCGTTTGCCGAGGCGGTCAGTCGCGCGACGGATCTGCCTATATGGCTTCACACCGTCGAAAAAAGTATAGCCGAGGGGGTTACGGGAATTCCGACATTGCCCTTGACGCTTCAAAAAAAATATTTTGACTTGCCACACTGAGAGCTTCTTATATGGCGGTCATTAAATAGGAGGAACAATGATGATTAAAGTAACTTTTAACTCAGATATGTGTAAGGGCTGCGGCTTATGTGTTGACGCTTGTCCTAAGCAATGTCTGGCGATTGCAGAGGATAAGCTTAATTCCAAGGGATATTCTCCTGCATTTATGAAAGAGCAAGAAAAATGTATCGGTTGCGCGTTCTGCGCTACGATGTGTCCTGATTGCATCATAACAGTTGAAAAGTAAAATTAGGGAATGGAGAAGATTATGGCAGAAAGAATTTTAATGAAGGGTAATGAGGCGATCGCGGAGGCTGCTATTCGAGCAGGCTGCCGTCACTATTTCGGATATCCTATCACGCCTCAAACGGAAATTGCCGCATATATGGCAAAGAAAATGCCGAAGATAGGCGGAGTATTTCTTCAGGCAGAGAGTGAAATTGCATCCATCAATATGGTGTACGGCGCGGCTGCGGCCGGCATGCGTGTAATGACATCCTCATCGAGCCCCGGAATTTCGCTTAAGTCAGAGGGACTCAGCTATATAGCTGGCTCTGACATTCCCGCGTTCGTGGTCAACGTACAGCGCGGCGGTCCCGGTCTCGGAGGTATTCAGCCTTCGCAGTCGGATTATTTTCAGGCTACCAAGGGCGGCGGTCACGGCGATTACCGTATGATCGTTCTTGCTCCCGCTTCGGTTCAGGAGATGGCAAGCCTTACAATTAAGGGCTTTGATCTTGCTGACAAGTATTGTGTTACCACTATGATCCTCGCTGACGGAACGATCGGTCAGATGATGGAGCCTATTACATTCGAGGATTCCGAGCCAAAGGTATACGATAAGCCTTGGGCACTTACGGGTACTGAGTGTAAGCGTCCTCATAATATAGTAAATTCGCTTTATCTGAAGCCAGATGAGCTTGAAAAGAAGAACTTCGAGCGGTTTGAAAAGTATGCTGAAATCGAAAAGAACGAGGCGATGTGGGAGGAATATATGATGGATGACGCCGAGATCTGCGTCGTTGCATTCGGTATTGCTTCGAGAGTCGCTAAAAATGCAGTTGCAGAAGCAAGAAAAGCGGGTATCAAGGTCGGCTTGATCCGTCCTATTACCCTGTGGCCGTTCCCGAAAAAAGCACTCAGAGCTGCGGCGGATAAGGTTAAGGCATTTATCTCGGTAGAGCTTAGCATGGGTCAGATGATAGAGGACGTAAAGCTGGCTACAGAGAGTAAGAGACCTGTTTCTCTTTGCAACCGCACGGGCGGTATGATCCCGACACCTGATGAGGTGCTTTCTGCAATACGCAAGGCAGAGAAAGGAGAGTTCTAATTATGGCGATAGTATTTGAAAAACCGAAATCTTTGACCGATGCACCGTTTCATTACTGTCCCGGTTGTCCCCACGGTATTATACACCGTCTGGTAGCCGAGGCTATCGACGAGCTTGGAATAGAGGGAAAGACAATCGGAGTAGCTCCCGTCGGATGCGCGGTTATGGCGTATGATTATTTCAGTTGTGATATGATAGAGGCTGCTCACGGCAGAGCACCCGCAGTTGCTACGGGAATAAAGCGTTGCCGTCCCGAAAACATTGTGTTTACATATCAGGGCGACGGAGACCTTGCCTCCATAGGTATGGCGGAAACGGTTCATTCCGCCGCAAGAAACGAGAATATTACCGTTATTTTCGTAAATAATGCGATCTACGGTATGACCGGCGGACAGATGGCACCGACCAGCCTTCCCGGTCAGGTCACTCAGACATCTCCCTACGGTCGAGATGTAAATCATTGCGGTTGGCCCATAAAGGTGTGCGAGATGCTTGCAACTCTTGAGGGACCCGAATATGTAGCACGTGTTGCTGTAAATAACGTTAAGAACGTAAGAAATGCCAAGAAGGCAATAAAAAAGGCGTTCCAAAATCAGATAGAGGGTAAGGGCTTCTCTCTTGTCGAGGTGGTTTCGGCTTGTCCGACTAACTGGGGAATGACACCAAAGCAGGCACTTGAATGGGTAGAGAGTGATATGCTCCCATATTATCCTATCGGCGTGTATAAGGATAGATCCGAGAATAAGGAGGGCGCTGCGGAATGAAAACTACTGAAATTCTTATTGCCGGATTTGGCGGACAGGGTATTCTGTTTTCGGGAAAATTTTTAGCATATAAGGGGCTTTTGGAGGATCTTCAGGTATCGTGGCTTCCCTCATACGGACCCGAAATGCGCGGCGGTACTGCAAACTGTAACGTTATCCTCTCGGATACACCCGTAGGATCACCGATCATTACGGCTCCCAACGTGCTTATCGCAATGAATCTCCCCTCGCTTGAAAGATACGTAGGTTCTGTTGTAGCAGGAGGACAGATATACGTTGATTCCTCTCTCATCGACGTTAAGGTCGAAAGAGATGACGTAGAGGTGTTCTATATTCCCGCCACACAGATGGCAAAGGACGAGGGCATTTCAAGCCTTGCTAATATGATCATTGTAGGTCATCTTCTTGAAAATCATCCCGAGCTTTCGTTCGACGGAGCGGAGAGCGTTGTGGAAAAGCTCGTTCCGCCTAAGAAGGCGGCTCTTAAGGAGCTTAACATGAAGGCACTCAGCCTTGGAAAAAATTATAACAAATAATTTTGCCGCACGCGGCACTAAGGAGAAATATTATGAGTAATAAGCAATTAGATTGGTCTAATCTGGGATTTGGATATATCCAGACAGATAAAAGATACGTTTCTAACTTCAAGGACGGAGCATGGGGCGAGGGCTTTCTCACCGATGACGCTAACGTCGTATTGAATGAATGTGCCGGCGTATTCCAATATGCGCAGACCGTATTTGAGGGTCTGAAGGCATACCGCACTGAGGACGGACGTATCGTAACCTTCCGCCCTGACCTCAACGCACAGCGTATGGCTGACAGCGCAAGAAGACTTGAAATGCCTGCGTTCCCAGAGGATAAGTTTATCGAGGCAGTAGATGCTGTTGTTGCGGCTAATGCCGATTTTGTGCCTCCTTACGGCTCGGGCGCTACTATGTATCTTCGTCCCTATATGTTCGGAAGCAATCCTGTTATCGGAGTAAAGCCTGCTACCGAATATCAGTTCCGCATATTTGCTACACCTGTTGGACCTTACTTCAAGGGAGGCGCAAAGCCGCTTACACTTCGTGTGAGCGATTTTGACCGTGCCGCTCCACACGGAACGGGACATATCAAGGCAGGTCTTAACTATGCAATGAGCCTACACGC
>CAZSSE010000139.1:0-4397 GCA_964609165.1 uncultured Lachnospiraceae bacterium | reverse complement strand
GGATTATGAGAGGGGAACAAAGGTTAAGCCGGCTGATGTCGAAGAAATGCTGATTGACAGAGCACTTGATCTTTATGAACGTAAGAGTGAGGAGATCGGAGAAGAACGCTTCAAGGAGATCGAGAGAGCGTTGCTTTTGCAAAACGTTGATAGGAATTGGATGGATCATATCGACGCGATGGACGATCTTAAGGATACTATCAGGCTTCAGTCCTATGCGCAGCGCGATCCCGTAAACGAATACCGTATTCAGGGTGCGGATATGTTCGACGCTATGGTTGAGGATATAAGAGATACGACTGTAAGAATGGTGCTTTCGGTAACGGTAAAGACGCCCGAGGTCAAGCGAGTTCAGCTCGCTAATCCCATAAGCGAAGGCTTTGAGGATCAGGATGGCACAAAAAATGCTAAGAAGATTACGGTAGTCAGGAAGAACGCCAACGTAGGAAGAAACGATCTTTGTTCGTGCGGATCTGGTAAAAAATATAAGAAATGCTGCGGGGCTCCCAAAGCTAATACGGACGGACAGTAATTATACGAATTGATACGAAGGGAGGGCAAAATGGGATTTGGATTGCTTTTGGTAGGATATTTTACCGCAACGCTGATGTCGTTCAATATTTTTGGAGTATTCTTCAAGCTCGTTGGATTTTTGATCGCCTTTTGCGGTATAAAAAAGCTTTGGGCATATAACAAGAGCTTCGGCATTTTGCTCTATTCCTGCGTAGCGGCAATAATAATATCGGTTTGCTGTGCGTTTTGCGAGGTCTCTGATTTCCTTTATGCAAATCTTATAACGCTTGAGCGCATAGTGCCAACACAGATTGCCGATATATTTGCTTATGCAAAATATACGATTGAATGTATTTTTACAATACTTCTTTGCTTGTCGGTGTGTTCAATATCAAAAGAAACCGGCGCACCTAAGCTTGTATATATTTCGATCCGTAATCTTGTTATTTACGCAGTGTATTTTGTGATGCAGGTCATCTGCTGGATACCGACAGAAGCATTCAGAAGCTTTTTGAACGTTACCGCACTTCCCGTGTGGACGCTTATTCTCAATTTGCTGATATTGATACTGAATGTATTGATGCTTTTTTCGTGTTACACGAGGATATGCGACGAGAATGATACGGAAATGCCGCAGAAGCCCTCGCGCTTTGAGTTTATAAACAGGATGCGCGCAGAGCGTGAGGAGAGGGCAAAACAAAAGCAAAAGCGTTTGGAAAATATGCCGCCGTTAAAAACGCTCGGCAACGATTTGTATAGTGATGAGCAGCAAAAACGCTCGGCAGCGAGTGCAAAAAAGAAAAAGAAGAATAAATGAGTGGAGGGGAGAATAATATGAACGGTAATGACAGGCTTGAAAGAAAGCAAGCGCGTGCCGCAAGAATACCTTGGGGTGCTATAGCACTTTCGTTTGTGTTTCTTTTTAATCCTAACGTAAGTATCATAGATCCGCTTCCCGATTTTATAGGTCATATCATACTCAGTCTTTCATTAGTAAAGCTATCAATGGTGTGCGAAGGGCTTACCGATGCCAGACGTGCATTTGAAAGAATGATACTGATAGACGGAGCTAAGATTTTGACCCTGCTTTGGGTGTTCGGTATTGAAGCCACAAGCGAGAGAAATTCATCGCTTATGCTCTGGAGCTTTGTTTTCGGATTTCTTGAAATAGCGTTTCTTGCACCCGCCTTTGTAAAGCTGTTTGACGGATTTACCGAGCTTGGAAATTTTCATAAAAATACCTCGATACACGGCTCAAATAAGCCCGGAGGTCATAGCTACACCGATAAGCTGAAAAGGCTGAGCGTGTTTATGGTTGTATTTAAGGCGGCAATGGCGTTTTTGCCGGAGCTTGCCGATCTTTCAAACTCTTCCTATGATGAAACCTCTGCGTTTATAAATATTTACAGATACATAGGTATAATGAGAGTGCTTTGCTTTGTACCTGCTTTGGCGGTCGGCACAGTATGGCTCGTTAAAGCCTTGAGGTACGTGGCAAGAATACGGGCAGATAAGGTATTTTGCCGAAGCGTTGAGGACACGTACAGGGAAAAAATATTACCCAAGGACGGCATATTTACTGTTCGCAACGTGAAAGCGGCTACTTGGTTTTTGGTTGCTGCGGCAGTACTCACAATAGACTTTGAGCTTGACGGCGTAAATATATTTCCAGATATATTGATACTCGGCTTTTTGATCCTTTCATTTGTGTATTTCTGCAAGGCGACGAAGCTCTCAGTAAAGCTATCTGCGATAATGATGGGGCTTTACGGAATATCGACAGTGTTTGCTGATGTTGTCGATATGTATTATCACAATAACTATACATATAGCGCTATGGAAAGAAGCAGTGAGGCGTTTAAGTGCTATCTTCTTTATGTCGGTGCGGTCACGCTTAATGGAATACTTTTTGCCGGTCTTTTGGCTGTTGTGTTCATTCAGATCAGAAGGATCATAGATGAGCATACAGGATACGTTCGCGGCAAGGAGATACACAGCGAGGGAGAGCAGGCAAGAATACTTGAGATACATAACGAGCTGGGAAAAAACTTTATCAAAGTGCTTGACGTGGCGATCATCTACGTTATATCGGATATTCTTTGCTCACTTTACGGATTGTTTTATGCCTTTACCAATAGAAATATGGGTTGGTTCCCGATAGTAAATATTGCTTGTGCGATCTTGTTTATCGGTATGACGGTAAGGGCGGTAAGTGACCTGCGTGAGGCAGTCCAAACAAAATATATGCTTGAATAATTTTTTATAAGCTTAAGAAAAATGCAAAAAGCTCTTGCAAAAAAAGAGAAAATCTGTTATACTATATGGGTATCATCGAAATACAGCAGTGAGCTGTAAAATAAGGCCATACTAGCCGGGGAATTAGCGGAGCCCTGTACCTGAAATCCGCTACAGCAGGGGGGAATTCCTTTCTTGAGGATCAACTCAAAATGGTCTGAGCCGTGCCTGCTGCGTTGATGAGTGGGTCTTGCGCAATCGGGAATTGTGAACCATGTCAGGTGGGGAACCAAGCAGCATTAAGCAATCTACCCGATGTGCCGTGAGGTCGCCTGCTCTGAGCAGGAGGTACGGATATCGCGTGGCGACGAGGTTCGATTGAAGGGTGTATGGTCTTACTTTGCAGCTCACTTTATTTTCTGGGAGGAAGCTATGCATCAGGCATTATATCGCAAATGGCGGCCGCAAACCTTCGATGACGTTTACGGTCAGGAGCACATTACCTCTATTTTGAAATATGAGACCGAGAATAGCAGGTTTTCTCACGCTTATCTTTTTTGCGGTTCGCGAGGAACGGGAAAAACGACCTGCGCAAAAATACTTGCCAAGGCGGTAAACTGCCTCTCTCCCGTGAACGGAAGTCCCTGCAACAGGTGCGCTTCCTGTCTTTCTATTGACGCGGGAACGGCTACCGATGTGCTTGAGATGGATGCAGCTTCAAATAACGGAGTGGATAATATCCGTGATATTCGTGATGAGGTGGTATATACACCGTCAGCGCTGAAATACAGAG
This sequence comes from uncultured Lachnospiraceae bacterium, assembly GCA_964609165.1. Lineage (GTDB taxonomy): Bacteria > Bacillota > Clostridia > Oscillospirales > CAG-272 > HGM12713. The sequence continues at coordinate 856 of CAZSSE010000139.1, read as the reverse complement.
TTTATATAGTGGACGAGGTTCATATGCTCAGCGGAAGCGCATTCAACGCTTTGCTTAAAACGCTTGAGGAGCCACCGGCACACGCAGTATTCGTGCTGGCGACCACCGAGCTTCATAAGCTTCCGTCCACCATCGTCTCAAGATGTCAGCGGCATGATTTCAGACGAATATCTACCGATACTCTTGTTTCGAGGCTTGCATATATTTCGGATAGGGAGAATATAGAATACGATACGGATGCGCTCCGCATAATAGCTAAAATGGCGCAGGGCGGCATGAGAGACGCTATAAGTCTTCTGGAGCTTTGCGCGGGAAATCGAGAGAAAATAACGGCAGAGCTCGTTAACGCTACGCTTGGCGTCGGCGGAAGAGATTCGGCTGAACGGGTTGTAAGAGCGATTGCGGCGAGTGATTTTGATACCGTGTTTGGGGCTGTGGAGAATGTGGTTCGTTCTTCAAAGGATATAGCGGTTTTCTGGCAGGACTTGATCGCGTTTTACCGAGATATGCTGGTTGTTAAAACCACCAAGGCTGCGAAAAGCTATCTTGATCTGACCGACGATGAGCTCGAAAAGCTCAGAGCGGTGGCTTCATTGTTTACAAAGGAGACGCTCTTATATCATTGCAGAGTTCTTGATGATACGTCTTATATGATGCAGAAAACGGGCTTTTCCAAACGTACCGTAGCAGAAATGTCGCTTGTGAAAATGTGCGATATGTCGATAGAAACGTCAAACGATTCGATTTTAGCAAGGCTTTCTAAACTTGAAAGTGCGATGGCGGCGGGCAATTTCGCGATCAATGCTTCGGTGTCGCAGGTAGAGGAGCGCGTGGTAAGCGAGCCTTCAAGGGGTGA
>CAZSSE010000138.1:0-4398 GCA_964609165.1 uncultured Lachnospiraceae bacterium | reverse complement strand
GCAATAGAGTCGGAGCTTCGCCTGATAAAATCTTTTGTGCTAAGCCTTCGGCAATGGCTGTTTTGCCAACACCCGGCTCACCGATAAGGCAAGGATTATTTTTTGTCTTTCGCGACAGGATACGAATTACGTTTCGTATCTCTTCATCTCTGCCGATAACTGGATCGAGCTTTTGCTCCTTTGCCTTTGCCACAAGATCTTGACCGTATTTGTTGAGTACGTCATAGGTCTCCTCGGGATTGTCACTTGTCACCGTCCTGTTACCGCGAATATTTTTGAGGGCGGTAAGAAAGTTATCTTTGGTAAGACCTGATTTTCTGAAAATATCTTTAATTTTAATATCTGCCTTTGCAAAGAGCGCAAGCATCAGATGCTCTACGGACACAAACTCGTCCTTCATTTTCTTAGCCTGCGCCTCGGCATCGGTGAATACGTTATCGAGCTCGCGGGAGAGATATAGCTTGTCTGCCTGAATGCCCGATACCTTGGGCAGAGAATTTATCGCTTCTTCGGCAAGTGCCTTTACATTTTCGGCTGATGTACCTGACTGTGCGATCAGATTGGGAATAAGTCCGTCCTCCTTGGACACGAGCGCAAAAAGCAAATGTATTTGTTCTACCTGCTGATTGCCGTTTTGAAGAGCAACAGATTGCATATCCCTGAGTGCTTCTATACTTTTTTGCGTAAATTGATTCATGTTCATAAACAGTACCTCGTTACAATGTAAAATGGAGCGGGGGATCTTCACGAAGAAGGATCCCCCGAATATTTACTGAATTTCAAGCTGCTTGCCTTCTTCGGGTTTTGCTTCTGCCTTCGGCAAGGTCAGCGAGAGCACACCGTTTTTGTAAGAGGCTGTGATCTCGTCGCTCTTAATTCCGTCAAGATCAAAGCTGCGTGTAAAGGAGCCGTAAGAGCGCTCCCGTCTGATATATTTATTATTTTCGTCCTTTTCATCATTTTCGGATCTGTGCTCCGCATGAATGGTAAGGCAACCATTTCTGACTTCGGCGTGGATATCCTCTTTGGAGAAGCCGGGCAGCTCCGCCTCTAAAACATATGCGTGCTCGGTTTCGCGAATATCGGTTTTGAAGGCAGGAAGCTGCCGTCCGAAAAAGTGCTTTTCAAACTCCTCCATTTCTTTGAAAGGGTCGTATGCGGCAAGCATATGATTACCGCGGGCAAAGGGTGTAAGTTCAAACATAACAGAATCCTCCTCATAGATTTGTTTTAATATTTTTTGTTAAAAGAGTTGAATTTATTCGTAGATCAGGCGCCTTGATCTGCGTATCTCTTTCAACAGTGTAATGATACACCTAAAATATGAAATAAAAACGATTATTTTGTGTCATAAATGTAAATATTAGCACTCGGTATAAAAGAGTGCTAAAATATAGCTTTGCAAATTGGTCGATGTTGGAAAATTATTGCGGATTTTTAGCAGATGAAATTTATATATGCTAATATGTGCTGAAAGCGGGAAAGGGTATAAAAATAAATAATATTGTATTTTTTGTGAATTATAGCTTTATCCTCTTGACAAGTTAACGCAAATAAACTATAATAGTTAACGTCAATGAACTTTTTGAAAGGAATTCTATATAAGACTGAATTAAGTATTCAAAAAATATATACATTAGGAGAACAGACAAATGGATAAGAAATTTACGGATTTACAAATCGGCGAACCAAAACCGTCAGGCTGTAAGGAGAACGGTCGTGGATAAATACATGAATGCTAATATCGCATTTTCTAAATTTTCAAGAGATTATATGACTTTGAAGAAGGATCTGCCGATCCGACCAAGTGAGATGGGTCTGCTCAATATTATTACACGGCGTGAGGGCGACGTTACTCCGCTTATGATTGCGGAGCTCCTCGGCGTATCAAAGCCGATGGTTGCGGCGCATATTCGGGCACTTCTCAAAAAGGGCTACATTTGCAAGGAGTCGTCGGGCGTGGATAAGCGCAGCTTTTTCGTTCGCCCCACCGAAAAAGGGGAAGCTCTTGTCAAGGAATTTGAAGCAGAGCAGACCGAATACCTAAAAACTATCGAGGCAAGGCTTGGAGAAGCGAAATTTGATATGCTTGTCTGTCTGCTTAATGAAACACAAGCGATACTTGATGACGAACTGAATATATGTCATAAGTAGAGGGGAATGCTATGTGGTTGATTGCTGCGGTTCTTTCCGCTCTGTTTGCCGGTATTACAGCTATTCTTGCAAAGTGCGGAATTAAAAAGACAGATTCTGATGTTGCCACCGCACTCAGAACCGTCGTGGTATTGATCTTTTCTTGGATCATGGTGCTTGTTGTTGGTTCTTCGGGCACTATAACGGCGATAGAACCTAAATCCATCTTATTCCTGATTTTATCCGGGCTTTCAACGGGAGCATCGTGGATCTGCTATTTCAAGGCTCTTTCCATGGGAGATATTAACATGGTCGCTCCCATTGATAAATCAAGCTCGGTCATGTGCGTTTTGCTTGCCATAATTTGCTTTGGCGAAACCAATAATCTCGTAATTAAGCTGCTGGGCACGGCATTGTTTGGATGTGGTGTCTTTTTGATGGTAGAAAAAAAGCAGAGTGAAAAGATGTCGAAAAGCCGGGCATGGATGCTCTATGCCATTCTTTCCGCCGTGTTTGCGGCACTCACATCCATTCTTGCCAAGGTCGGAATTTCAAATGTGGAATCAAATCTCGGCACAGCGATTCGCACAGGCGTCGTGCTTACAATGGCATGGTGCATTGTATTCGTTAAGGGCAAGCAAAATCAGATCAAATACATAGATAAAAGAGAATTTTTGTTTATCGTGCTTTCAGGAATTGCAACGGGGGCGTCGTGGCTTTGCTATTATTATGCAATACAGAACGGTATCGTCAGCGTGGTAGTTCCAATCGATAAAATGAGCATTGTGTTTACAGTGCTGTTCTCATATATCGTATTCAAGGAGAGACTAACGAAAAGATCCGCCATAGGGCTGTGCCTGATGATCGTAGGCACGTTAGCTATGGCGATGTGCGGTTGAAATAAATCTGACATTATAAAGGAGAGTTGATAAATGCAAAATGATGAAATTAACAAGGCTGTGCCGTGGAATCCATGGCACGGATGCAAAAAAGTGAGCCCCGGATGTAAGAACTGCTTCGTCTACAAGATGGACAGAAGATACGGACGCGACACTACCGTTATAGCAAAAGGCAAGACTACCTATGAGCTGAAGGACACGGACTGTCCTCCGGGTTCACTGGTCAAGCTCTGCTTTTCCTCGGATTTCTTTATCGAAGAAGCCGATGAGTGGCGTGACGGCTGTTGGGATTTTATCCGTCGCAGAAAGGATTGCATATTCGTAACCACTACAAAGCGTCCCGAAAGAATTAAGGACTGCGTACCTGCCGATTGGGGAGAGGGCTGGGAGCACGTGCATATCAGTATTTCCATCGAGAATCAGGAGATGGCAGACAAGCGCCTTGAAGCATTCCTTGCCGCTCCCGTCAAACACATAGAGGTGTTCTGCTCACCGCTTATCGCGCCAATCTCCCTCGGCAAATATCTCGACACGGGACTCATCAAATGCGTGAACGTAGGCGGTGAAATGTCCCCCAAGAACGAGGTCAGACCGATTATGTGGGAATGGGTGCGCGATCTGTTCCTTGAAGCCAAGGAGCGCGATATTGAGTTCTACTTCCATCAGTGCGGCTCGATGTTTATGCGTGACGGTGTGAACATCGGCAAGTGGAATCTGAACGATCAAATCGCCCGCGCCGAGGAAATTCAGCACGAGTTGGAGGAAGTGTACGGTGAAACGCCCAAAAGCGATAATAAGCTGCATTGCTGATTGTAAGAGGTAATTATGATTTGTAAAATGACTATCCGCGACTACGAAGCAGTGTATGATTTATGGATAAACACGCCTAATATGGGGCTTCGCAGTCTTGACGATTCCAAAGAAGGTATTGAGATGTTCTTGAAGAGAAATCCCGAAACCTGTTTTGTTGCTCTTGACGGCGAAGCGGTTATCGGTGTTATCCTCTGCGGTCATGACGGCAGACGGGGATATATCTATCATACCGTTGTTCATGCCGATTACAGAAAGCAAGGCATAGGCACTGCACTTATCAATGCCGCCGTTACCGCTTTGCAGAAAGAAGGCATCACCCGTGTTTGCTTGAATGTGATGGAAAGCAACGAGGAAGGCAAGCGCTTCTGGATGAATAGAGGATGGGAGAAAAAAGATTTTCTCGGATTTTACAGCAGGTCGATCACAGACAAAGAGAATTTGCCTTTGTTTGAGATAAAATGATGCATTGGAAAATAAAGAACAAATTAAAGCGAAAACGGTAAATACTAATTCTGTAAATCAGAAAGGAGTATGTCTATGAACTATCAACCCG
>CAZSSE010000137.1:0-4413 GCA_964609165.1 uncultured Lachnospiraceae bacterium | reverse complement strand
CCCGATATACAATATACTCAAAAAGGAAGCGCCGCAGATGCTCAGCTTTTCCGGGCAGTGCGGTAAGGAGAGATTTGTACATCAAACCAATTCCGTATTCTTTAACTTTACCCTCAAGCGCACGTATACAGATAAAGCAAGCTACGAGGCTGCTGTGAACGGGGACGCGGATCTTGCAAAAATGATAGCGGCTCTTAAGAAAAAACACGGCGGCTTAAATCTGTCTGTATTCGGAGACAGCATCTCCACATATATGGGCATTTCCAATAATACAGAATATAATTCCACTATCGGCAATAACGCTTTGTGGTATGACCAAAACAATATTAACAGAGCACTTTTATTCGACCACACCTACACATATTGGGGCAGCATGCTCCGCGAGCTTCAAATGGAGCTTTGCGTTAATAACGCTTGGAGTGGAGACAGCCTAAAAAGCGGTCAGTATAAGACACGCGCTCAGCAGCTTCATAACAACGAGGGAGAGGACCCGGATCTGATACTTGTTTATTTCGGCGTCAACGATTGCGGCAATACGGCACCGGGCGGTCTTATCGATCTTCTCGCCAACAGAGGGGACAGATCCGAGCATGAGGTTATGGACGAGTGGTACAGGAGGGTTATAGCGAAGGACGGAAATTGCTCTACCTTCGATGAGATGTATGCTACGATGCTCCACCTTATGATGGAAAAATACCCCGATGCTGACGTTGTGTGCGTAGGACTTACTTATAGCACGGCGAAGGATAATACTAACATACCGTTTTATAATCAGGCTATAAAGGCTATCGCGGATTACCTTGACATTCCGTTCGTAAATCAGCAGAATGTGATCTCAAAGGATAATTATCACGCATATATGCATGATTCCGATGCGAATTATTTTCTGCACCCCAATGCGTGCGGACACAGGCTTATATTTGAGGAAATAATAAGAACCATTTACAGCGAGCTTCAAAGTGAAAATGGTAAAAACGCATAATTTGAATTTTATTGAAAGGATCAAAATATGAAACGCTTAATATCTGTATTGCTTATACTGACCTTCGCTCTGAGTTTGATTCTGACATCGTGCAGTGATGCTCAAGAGTATACGCCCAATGAAACGGAGACGTCAACAAAGGAAAGCCCGACTACAAATGATAAAACCGAGAAATCAACCTCCCCGAGTACAAATAATAGCAACAATAACAATAATAGCAACAGTAATAACAATAATAACGATGATGTAAACGATACCACCGTATATACTCATCTTCATTCGTACATTGAGGACGATGTTTTCAGTGAGATAACGGATTTGTTCGAGAGCAATAGATCCTACGGAACCGCATATAAGGAAGAGGATGCTCCTTACGTTATGACAGACGTATTCGGACTGTCAAGCTCCACGCTTAAATCAATATCGATACCTGTTATGTCTACGGGTAACACCGATGCTGACGGAAATCTTAAGCTTACCTTGTACGTGTTCAATAACGATGTCGAGTCGCTCAAGCAGTCGGAGGCGCTTCGCAAGTATGAGCTGGCAATATCCGCAAGTCAGTACGGCCTCGGAGCTAACAGATCGGATATTTATAAGGTCATCACAGTTGATCTTAGCGAATATGGCATTGAGCTTGCGGCTAACGAGACGATAGCGGTGTTTGCCGCTACCGATACGCTTGTTCCCGCATATCTGACAAACGATCCTGACCATTCCGATCCAATATACAACACGCTTAAAACGAAGGCGCAGCAGATGCTTGGATCATCTAAAAGGTGCGGCAGAGCGGTGTTTGATCCTCAACCCGATTCGCTCTTGTTCAATTTCACATTTGAACGCTCTTATATCGGCAAAAAGGCTTATGACGCAGTTCTCAATAAAAAAGACGATCTTCAAATGATGATCGACGCTCTTAAGAAGGAGTACGGTGGCTTGAAGCTTTCCGTATTCGGCGACAGTATTTCGACCTATACGGGCATTTCAAATAATACCGATTATAATTCAACTATAGGCGAGAATGCAGTTTGGTACGGCTCCGGCGCTATCAATGAGGCACTTTTCTTCGACCACACATATACCTATTGGGGCAATATGCTTCGTGAGCTTCAGATGGAGCTATGCGTTAATAACGCTTGGAGCGGAGACAGTCTTGGCGCAAAGCGTTGGGTAAACCGCGCAAAGCAGCTGCATAACAAAGATAATGAAACACCCGACGTTATACTCGTTTACTTTGGCATCAATGATACGTGGGCTGAAGGAAGAGCGGTTGGAGAGCTTCTTACTCTTATCGAAAATCGCGGCAGTAAGAGCGTTGATGACGTTGTGGGCGAATGGTTTCAAAGGACTATAGCCAAGAACGGAGATTGTACCTATTGGGATGAGCTGTACGCAACTCTCATTCACACGATAATGACGGAATATCCTGCGGCGAAGATAGTTTGTATGGATCTTGTGCTTAACGGCGCAGAGGCATTTTACTATAACTGTGATAAGCTGGTTCCGCTTTACAATCAGGCATTAAAGGCTATAACCGATTACCTTGGAATTACTCTCGTTGAACAGAGCAAGGTAGTTACGGGTGATAATTGTCACGCATATATGCACGATTACGGTCAGCAAAAGCATTCTGACGGTCAAATGAAGTATTGGGGATATTTACATCCGAATGCCCGCGGACACAGAATTATGTTTGAAGAGATAGTTAAGACGCTTTACAGCGAATTAAAATGAATTTAATCGAAAACCGACTGATCTGCGGATCAGTCGGTTTTGCTTTTGGCTATGTATTCAAGTCCGAGCACACCTATAAGGACGGCTATAAATGCAACAAGAGAGTGCTCAAGCATAGGAAAATATCGGTGAAAGTATACATCTCCGGAGGCATTTTTGAGAGTGGTGGATAGAAGCAGAATGGCGGTCGAATGACAGAGTATGGAGAATATTCCATATACCGAAAGCAAAACGGACGGGCGGGACAATGAAAATTTGTGCATATTTTTCTCCTTTGCGGCAGATATTTATTGATATTTAAGTGAAAATCAAATTTGAGCTTTCAGTCTTAAAGACGCACTACTGTATAGATTATAGCAAAAAATCCGATATATTGCAATAAGCAAGTTATGGTAAGGTGAAAATTGAAGGTATTCCGAGTTGAAAAATAAGATTTGCTTTGCAATCGAAAAATAAAGAAAATTTATACAAAAGGCGACAAAAAAAGAACCGACGTGTGTGTTATACTTTTGCCGTTGCCGCAACGTTTTGTGCGCTATCCAATAATAATCAAAATAATCAAAAGGAGAATAGCTATGAAGATCAGAAGCACTAACACATCGACGCCTGTAGGCTCGACTTTACTAAGAGCAGAGAGAGCCCAAGGGAGGATATATTGCCTCATAGAGCTAAAAATATTTGAGAATACGGTGTATTGTATATCCGTTACGGGCGATGAATTTGCCGCAGAGCTTGTCGGTGAGGACGGAGTTGAAGCGCAACGCTTATTTGAAACATTGTACGATGAATGTGTACCTTGCTATCAGTTGTTCGATATAATAAGCGATATAAAAAGAGAAAACCTTGCAAAAAATTCCTGAATGAGTATTAAAGATTGTCAAAATTCGACTAAAGCTCTTTACTTATCGAATAAAATATGATATAATATCGGTAATTACGGAGAACGGAGTGGCAGTATTGCCGAGTGAAAAATTATGAAATGTCCCGCTTGCGGATTTGCAGACAGTAAGGTTATAGATTCAAGACACGTTGAAGAGGGTAACAGTATTCGCCGCAGAAGAGAGTGCCTTGCGTGCCAGAAAAGGTATACGACCTTTGAAATAGTTGAGACCGTACAAATAATCGTTACAAAAAAGAACGGAACAAAGGAGCTGTTTGACAAGAATAAGCTTCTTTCGGGCTTGCTTAAGGCATGCCAAAAGCGTCCTGTAAACGCAGAGGAGATAGCAAGCGAGATCGAGTCCGAGCTTCAGAATTCGCTTCGCACCGAGATAACCACGGGCGAGATCGGGGAGATAGTAATGAATAAGCTAAAGGATGAGGACGAGGTTGCATACGTGCGCTTTGCGTCGGTTTACCGCGAATTTAAGGACATTGAAACATTTATGGCAGAGCTTCGTAGGCTTAAGGCAGACGGCTGATACAAAAAACAAAAATGAGCGATTTGACGAATCGCTCATTTTTTATATTCCGCTTTTACCTTACGATGATCTTAACAAAGGTTTTTTTGCCCTTGCGGAAAAGCTTTCCGTTTGCAAAATCATCTCTTGTATAAGCGGTTTTTACGTCGGTTATCTTGGCATCGTCAACCGTAACTCCACCCTGCTGAATAGCGGTGCGAGCCTCGGATTTGGACTTGACAAGTCCTGCCTTGACCATTACCGTTCCTATATCTATCTGTCCTTCGACTATGCCTC